>RFHM01000098.1 GCA_003696865.1 Acidobacteriota bacterium
CCTCGGTGGGCTCGGTGGCGCTCTCGCCCGGTCTGGGCTCTCTCTGGATCAGCGCGCCGATCGACTCCACTTCCGCCCATTCGGGTTCGCTGAGCACGCCGTCCACCGAGATCCGAGAGTGGACGCGGGTCACTTCGGCTCGTTTGGGATCGCCGGGGAGCGTCCTCCTTGCGCCGGACGCCGCCACGGTCGTCGCCCATAGCATGGAGACGATCACCATCACCACCAAGCGACGAAAGAACCACTGCGCGAACACCTCGGTCCACGGCGAGCGCGAGACGAGCGCACCATGGAGTGCCCGCCCGTCGGCGGCGCCGGCATAAGCGGGCACTCCATCGCGCCTCCGCTCGTTCGTCGAAGCTCCCGGGATGATGCACGACGTGGAGTTGGATCGGTTCATTTCCCTTCCACAGTGAAATCGTCAAAGGCGGTCACGGCATCGGCTTTGGTCCACAAACCGACCTTGCCGGCCGTCTGGAATGTGTCATCGTCCACTTCCAAGTATTTCTTCCCGTCGTAAAAACAGGTGATGTGCGTTCCCTTGTGCTCGACTTTGATGGTATGCCACCGGCCACTGGTGATCCGTAGACTGGCGCTCTGGAGCATTCGACGCCGACCATCGACGACCTTGTAGACGCGGAAATTATTTTCCAGCGGATTGGCTCGAGCGATGTAGTAATTATTGGCATCGCGATAGCGCCAGACGGGACCACCTCCTCGATCTTCTCGCCCTTCTACAGCCTTGAATTTGACCTCGATTTCCACATCTTTGTAATGTGTGCGGTCGGCGACGGCCAGAGCGAAGTAGTATCCGGCGCCTTTCGTAGACAGTTGAGCGAGGGCGTGAGGGGGGCTCGGTGCTGTGGGATCGGCGATGACTTCCCATCGGGGGAGCGGCCCACGACCGGTTCGGTGAAGAGACCATCCCGGCGGCAAAGCGCCCGGCTTGTCTTTGTCGAAATTGAACGTCGTCTCCTGCTCCTCCGATTCGGCTTCGGCCTCCTCCTGACGTTCATTCTCGCCTTCCTCTTCGGCCTCCTGGCGTGGTGACTGGTCCGTTGCCGTCGCTCGGGCCGCTTTGCCGACCTCAGCGCGCGATGGACGTTCAGAACGTTGGCAGGCGAAGCAACCGAGAGCGAGAAGTAGGAGACAACCCATGATCCACATATCATTGCGAGTCAATGTATCTTCGTATTTCATAAGGCATCCCTCCTCTGAGAATAAATTTTGCACAGATTCACTGATGAACTGATCGATGTTTTTATCAACCAGCGAATCTGTTCATCTGTGCTGTTTCCATCCGCCGTGGTGGGCGCCTGGGCCATGAACGACTTCCTTGGGAAACGGAGTACGCGCGCGCAGCGTGCGCTCCACTCCTCGCCGAGTGAGTCCATTTTCGTCCTCGCGAAAACGGGCGATACCAGATCCCATCTCGCGCACTCCTGTTCATCCATCGTCGTGGGCTCGATCATCATGAGCGATTCCCCAGAAAACGCGCTCTGCAACGCACGCGGCGTGCTGATGGGTCTCCCGGTTTCACGATTCGCCATAGGCCCACCCTCCCGAACGATATCAAAACGTGATGTTCCACGTCACATGCAGTCGGGTATTGACGGCATCGTCGTTGAACGACAATCGGTTTTTGAATTGATAATCTACGCCGATGCGCGCCGATTCGCCAAGTGTTCGAAAATACCCGATGTTGAACGCGCGAACGTTCCGCCCCGTCACCGGATCGCCGTTGAACTGATCGTAGCGGGCGTAAACGTTATCCTTGGTGGTGAGCTGATAGGTGGCAAAGAGCGCTCCGCCCGAAGAGTGCCTGCCCGGACGAAACGCCGGAGCGAATTCCGGTTCGAGCCCGAGGAGCGTCGAGGGCATGTTGCCGGCGACGAACTCTCCTCTGAGTCCGAACCGACCATAGACGTACTGGAAATCCACACCGAACACGTTTTCGTTATTATTGCCGGCCATGCTCGGTGGCAAAAGCTGATGTCCCCATTGAGCGGATATTCCCGCCGCCAGGTTGATCGAGGGAAAGTGCTTACGCAGGCGAACGAGATAATTCAACTGGCGATTGGAATCGGTGAAGAAGCGATTGCCATTGAGCACGCCGAGGAAATACTGGACGCGCCGAAGAGCGGGCACATTCAGGAAATCGAGATCGCCGAACAAGAGTACGCCCCGATCGCGCTGACCGGGAAAGAAGTACCCGGCGAAGATGGCCCGCTCGGGCGATTCGCGCACGGCGCTGGATTGCTGAATGTCGAAGCCGAATGGTTTGACGAATTGTCCGACTCTGAACGTGACGTGCTCGTTGAGATAATATTCGATGAATGCGTCATTGACCAGCTCCTCGGGCGCGCCATCGGGCGCCGGATGATACTGGATTTCCAGGCCGAGACCGAGTCGGTCGGTGACGCGCCCAGACCAACGCGTTTCGATGCGTGAGACGCGGAAATTGGATTCGATATCGTCAATGGTCGCGCCCGTCTCCGGCCAGGTGGAAAACCGCGTTTGAATGAAAATCTCCGGCCGCAAGCTCAGTTCGTGCTCGCGTTCGTCCTCTCCCGACTCCAGGCCGAGAATTCTTCGAGCGAATGCCGAGCGCGCCGGAGATTGTTCCGATGGTCGGGCCACAGACGATGGGAGAGCGGACGCTCCCACCGCCTCGGCCCGGGCGGGCACCGAAGGCTCGGCTCGCTTCGGCGACAATTCGGCCTTCAATGCGGCCACCTCGGCGGCGAGCGCGTTGACGCGCCGGCGCGCCCGCTCCAGTAATACCAGCGCCTCATCGAGGTCGGCTTCCAGTTGCTCCAGACGCCGTTGCAGCTTCGATGGCTGGGGTGAAGGATGCTCTTGAGCCCAAACGAAGCCGTGCGAAAGCCCGGTGAATATCAAGACGAAGCTGATCGCTCGTTTGCGCATGATCTCTCTCCTTGACGAGTGCCCCCAATCGGGATGCTGACGCGAAACCGCGTTCCCTGACCCGGCCGGCTCTCCACTTCGATGCTCCCCCCATGCAATTCACACAACATCCTGGTGATGGCCAATCCCAAGCCACTCCCCCCCCAACTCTCGCGAGCGGGCTTCATCAACGCGATAAAATCGATCGAAAATATGAGGTATGGCGTCAGCCGGGATTCCCTGGCCGGTATCCGCCACTTCAATGAGCGCTCGGTCGGCCCGTTGAGCCAGCGTCACGTTCACGCTCCCCCCGGCGGGCGTATACTTGATGGCATTATCGATGAGATTGATCAAGATCTGGCGAAGGCGCAATGGATCCGCCTTCACCTCCAGCCGCGCGGGCGCAGAAAAGTCCAGCCTGAGTTCTTTGTCCTCGGCCAGCAAGCGCATCTGCTCCACGGTGTCTTGGCAGAGTTCGGTCAGGTCGAACCACTGCCGCTCGAGTTTCAACTGGCCCGAGTCGAGCCGAGACAGCATCATGAGCTTCTCCACCGTTTCAGAGAGCCGATCGGTTTCCTCTAACATGCTCTCCAGGATCTCCCGGGTCGCCGGCGTCAATTCATTCTGTCGCAGGGTCACTTCCAGTTCCCCACGTAGAATAGTGAGCGGCGTTCGCAGTTCGTGCGAAGCATCGGCGGTGAATTGCGTGACCTGGCGGAATGACTTCTCCAATCGCTCGATCATTCGATTCAACGTCTGAGAGAGTCGTTCGACCTCATCGCCAGTGCCGGGAACGGGCAATCGCTCGCTCAGGTTCCGCGAGGTGATGCTCTCGGCAGCGCTCGTGATGTCATCGATCGGCCGCAGCGCTCGCTTCATCAGCAGATATCCACTGCCGATGGCCAGAATCATCGCCAGCGGCAGGATGACGACGAAGGTGAAAGCGAGACCGTGGAGCGTGCGCTCGATCTCGTGGGAGGGAGCGCCCACCTCGATGAGGAACGTCCCCGCGCCGGGAACGGAAGCAGGGAGCGCATAGATGAGCAGGTCCACGTCGCCGGGCAAATGCTGTTGGTGCATCCCCTCTCGGTAAGGAGGGCTTGCCGGAGGGATCATCGATGGATCGAAGCTTCCATCGCGCGGGGGATCGGATTGATAGAGCACCGACCCATCGGCGCGGGTGAGTCGAATGAAACGATGGGTGGCTCGTGGCGAGAGATGTTCGTCGATTTCGTCGACGACGTACTCCTCGCCCGTCTCATCCATGCGCTGAAGCCACGTCTCGGCAATCTGCCTCGCCTGGAGGGCGAGCTGGTCGGAGGCTTTCGCCTTCAGATATCGCGCCAGACCGAAATAGACTCCTCCACCGAAGATGATGAGCATGAGCGCCAGCAGGGCCGCATACCACACGGTGAGCCGGAACCGAATCGAATGCACATTCATGGCCCGCTCTCCTCGCGCAAGACATAGCCGACACCGCGCACCGTATGAATCAATTTGGACGCAAACGGCCGATCGATCTTGTTTCGCAAATAACGGATGTAGACATCCACAATATTGGTGAATCCGGTGAAACTGCGATCCCAGACGTGTTCCAGGATCATGGCCCGCGAACAGACCTGACCGGCGTGCGCCATCAGGTACTCCAGGAGCGCGAATTCTTTCACCGTCAACTCGATAGGCTTGCCCGCCCGCGTCACCTGCCGACCGGTACGGTCAAGGACCAGATCGGCAACGCGCAGTTGATCCCTCCGATCGACGGCCCCACGCCGAAGGAGCGCTTTCACCCGCATGACCAACTCGGCAAAGGCGAACGGCTTCGTGAGATAGTCATCGCACCCCCGCTCGAAGTGCATGATTTTCTCCTGGAGCGCATCGCGAGCGGTGAGAATGAGGATGGGCACGTGCGGCTTTTCTTGTCGGACGGCCGTCAAGATGTTGCTCCCGCTCACCCCCGGCAGCATCACGTCCAAGATGAGGAGGTCGTAATCGTAGGCCAGCGCCAATTCCAGACCGCGCCGGCCATCGGTGGCGATATCGACGGCGTAGCGCTCGGCTTCCAGCCCCTTTTTGATGAAGCGACCGACTTTGTGCTCGTCCTCAACCACTAAAATGCGCATACCGTCCATCCTCTCACACCGGGCATTTTATAGCATACAAAAATGAGAACCTCCTGAGAATAAGATTAAAACCGTTCGACCAAAACAACAATCACCGAGGACGACGAACGGCTATGGACCAGGTGATGTGAAGCTCGCCGCCCTCTCCGCCCCTCGGCTAATGAGCGAGCCACGGGGCCTCCCTTCGGGGAGTCATGCGCCTCCCGGAACTCGCCGACCCACATGATGCCTCTCCGCCGACAAGCGGCGGGGCTTCGCAGACCCTAGGGCTCATCTCCGGGGATCGTTGCGCCCCTCCCTCACAGGACAAAACGCGAACCTCCCTGCTATTCAGCGGTGAGGCTCCCCGGACCCCAGCGCTCGACGCCGAACCCTGGACGTCGTCGATTGAGATTCCCCGATCCCCGGGCGACGGATCGCGTTCACTCGCCCCATTGACCTGAGACCATCCTCAGAATTAACCTATCCTCTCGCCGGTGGCGAGCATCGATGAGGCCAGAATCAATCGTGCAGCGCACCATCTCATCATTGAGCAGTCAAGCGCCCATCTCCCCCGTCCGGTCTTTGGTAGCGCACCTTGCCGATGAGGCCCGCGTGACTCTACGACCTGGAATTCCATGGAAGCGGTCAGGTCGATGGATCACATATCGGGATGAGCCGTTGCGATTCGGCGTTCAGGAGGTCGAGGATGCCCAAAATCATCAACCACGTCATCCATGAGGTGAGCCGACTGACCGAAGACGATATCCGCCTCTTCAAGGAAGGTCGTCATTATCGCCTGTATGAGAAGCTCGGGGCACATCCGATGACCGTCGACGAGACGACGGGGACGTATTTCGCCGTGTGGGCGCCCAATGCGGCTCGCGTCTCCGTCATGGGCAGCTTCAATGAATGGAATCCAGAATCCCACCCGCTCAGAGCGCGGGCCGACGACTCGGGCATCTGGGAGGGGTTCATCCCCCATGTGGAGCGAGGGGCGTTGTACAAGTACCACATCGTCTCGCGCGACCACCAGTATCGAGTGGACAAGGGCGATCCGTTCGCCCTTTGCTGGGAAGCTCCACCGGGGACGGCCTCGGTGGTGTGGGATCTCGATTATGAATGGAATGATGCCCAGTGGATGGCAGCACGGAAGGCGCATAATCAGTTGGAGGCGCCGCTGGCCATCTATGAGGTGCACCTGGGTTCGTGGCGGCGGGTGCCCGAAGAGAACGATCGATTCCTCACTTACCGGGAACTCGCCGTCCATCTGGCCGAATATGCCCGTCACATGGGGTTCACGCACGTGGAATTGCTCCCCGTCATGGAGCATCCCTTTTACGGCTCCTGGGGCTACCAAACGCTCGGCTATTTCGCTCCCACCAGGCGATACGGAACGCCTCAAGATTTCATGTACCTCATCGACTATCTCCATCAGCGAGGCCTCGGCGTCATCCTGGATTGGGTCCCCTCGCACTTCCCCTCGGACGAGCATGGGTTGGTCTATTTCGACGGCACGCACCTTTATGAACACGCTGATCCGCGTCAGGGATTTCATCCCGATTGGGGGAGTTACATTTTCAACTACGGTCGCAATGAAGTGCGCGCCTTCCTGGTGAGCAGCGCGCTCTTCTGGTTGGACCGCTATCACGCCGATGGCCTTCGCGTCGATGCGGTGGCCTCCATGCTCTATCTGGATTATTCCCGCAAGGAAGGCGAGTGGATTCCCAATCCATACGGCGGGAGAGAGAATCTGGACGCCATCGCCTTCATCCGTCAGTTCAATGAAACGGTGTACCGGGAACATCCCGACGTTCAGACCATCGCCGAGGAATCGACGGCCTGGCCACTGGTCTCTCGTCCTCTCTACGTGGGCGGATTAGGGTTCGGCATGAAATGGAACATGGGATGGATGCACGATACGCTGGACTACTTCTCTCGCGATCCCATCTACCGCAAGTTCCACCACAACCAATTGACGTTCAGCCTCTGGTACGCCTTCTCGGAGAACTTCCTCCTTCCCCTCTCGCACGACGAAGTCGTCCACGGCAAGGGATCTCTCATCGGCAAGATGCCCGGCGACCGATGGCAGAAATTCGCCAATCTCCGCCTCCTGTTCGGTTACATGTATGGACACCCGGGGAAGAAATTACTGTTCATGGGCGGAGAGTTCGGTCAATGGCGCGAGTGGAATCATGACACCAGCCTGGATTGGCACCTGGTTCAATTCGCTCCCCACCGCGGCCTGCACCGATGGGTGCGAGATCTCAATCACTTCTATCGCCGCGAACCGGCGCTCTACGAACGCGACTTCGAATCGGAGGGATTCCAGTGGGTCGATTTTCACGATTGGGAGAAGAGCATCATCAGTTTCATCCGCAGAGGGCGCTCCACCGAGGATCTCATCCTCGTAGTCTGTAATTTCACGCCGGTGCCCCGACATCAGTATCGCATCGGCGTGCCGACGGGCGGTTTCTGGAAAGAGATGTTGAAC
>RFHM01000099.1 GCA_003696865.1 Acidobacteriota bacterium
CGGCTGCGTTGCACGCTCAATACGAGATTTTCCTGCAACCGATCGAAGAACAATCCGAATCCTCCACGAATGGCCATGCGCCGGCTCCCTCCGGGCGCCCAGGCGAAACCCAATCGAGGAGCGACGTTCATCTTATCGGGCAGATGGGTTTGGAATTCGTGGCGCACACCAATGGAGACGGTGAGATTCGAGCGCACGCGCCAGTCTTCCTGGACGAACCAGGAGAATTCCCATTGCGTCAACGCGGCGAACGGATCGCCGCGATTGAGCGTGAATTGTTCGGGGTGAGCTCCCTCCACGCCGCTGAGCACGTCGCGATATTGATCCAGACTGGAGAAGATGAACGTGCCGCCGAAGTTGCTTCGATTGACGTCGTCCAGGTGCACGCCATCAATATGCAAACCGAGTTTGACGGCGTGGCGCCCGAGAGCCACCGAGAGGTGATCGACCCATTCCAGGCGATCTCGTCGGGCGCGGGCGAACAGCGATGACTGAGCACCACCGCCGGTGAATGCGTCCAGGACGACGATCTGAGGCGCCGGGGATGCGGCCGCCGTTTGCGTCTCTCGGCGCGAGAGGCGCAAGCGCACCTCGTTGACCAGGCGCTTGTTCAGGATGCTCGACAATGAGAATCGAAGCTCGTGTTGGCGACCGCGGTTGGAGTAGCCGTGTTCGGGAAGCCGAAATTCGCCGATGCCCTGATTCTCCGAGCGGTTGTCGGAGAAAATGTATTGGGCCGTGAGCGTATTGTTCGGCGTCACCTGCGTGTCGGTGCGCGCGCCCCATCGAGTCAACACCTGAGGCGTGAGCACCGTCATGGCCAGGGGCGCGGGTTGCAGACTGATGGGATCGAGGATGGTGGCTTGAACGACGGCATTCTCATCGATGGCCCGGCGGTCAAAGTGCGCGAAGAATCCCATGCGCTTTCGGATCACCGGGCCTCCCAGCGAGCCACCGAATCGGCGGATTTGCCGGGGCGCTCGCCGAGGGGCGAACGGCTCGCGGGCGTTGAGGGCTTCATCGTTGAACCCGAAATATCCGCTACCTCGAAACGATTCCATTCCCGGGCGGGTGAGGATCTCGATGCGGCCGAATCCCGGTTGACTATACTCTGCCGAGAAAGGGTTGCTGTTGATGCGGATTTCGCGAATCGCTTCTTTGGGCGGCAACTCTCCTTCATGCTCGAATCCGTCGACGTAGACCTGAGCATCGCCCATTCCCGAGGAGGGACCGGCCATCTGGCGGAGGACCTCCAATAACTCTTCGGGATCATCGGGTAGCGATTCCAGGTCGGCGCCCCGGAGAACAATCGCCGAGAGATTATCCCCCGGCGCCAGCGAGATGCCGGCGGGTTCTTGGACCTCCACTTCCTCGGTGATGACTACGGTGAGCGTGATCTCCAAGGGTTGGCTGAGATGGGCGTCCAGCACCAGATTGGGATCGACGTACGTCTCGAAACCCGGCGCCGTGACCATGAGACGATAGCTTCCCTGGGGAAGACGATGGAAGCGAAATTCACCATCGCCATCGGTCGTTGTCGCCCGCTCACGGCCTTGAGCATCGATGAGCAGAACGCGAGCGCCCACGATGACGGCGCCGGTTTGATCCATCACCACTCCGATTAAATCGTGGCGCGGGGATTGGGCTCGGAGGGAACCACAGAGAAAGAGCATCCAGCAAACCACCACACATCCTCTCGATGTCTTGTTCATAGCTTCTTGCCAGAACGATCGCCCGCGCTCCCGAGCGGGGTTACATGACTCATGCCAATAATATTTAGACGGTCCATCGATGCGAAGAGACGGAATTTCAGGGCGTGAGAGCGTAAAAAGATGTAAATGTCGGGGCAGAGCGGGGGTGATTGTTCGCGGAGCGAGAAAGTAATGATCCCCGGAGGCGAGCGCCGGGGCCTGAAGGGAAGCCCCGCCGCTTGTCAGCGGGGAGGAGTCAGGTATCGGCGAGTTGGGGAAACCGGCGTCCTCAGGCGCGTGCCCCAGACTCATGCCTCGCGCCTCCTTCGAGATTCGCCCACCGCACCGGTCGCTCACCTACCCGATGGCTGGCGGCAGTGCTATACTTTGGCGTTCGGGAGGTGCCGTCTTGAGTCAGAATCACTACGCCATCGAGTTTCGTCACGTTTGGCATTCGTACGATGAGGAACCCGTTCTGGAGGACATTTCGTTCACCGTCCGTTATGGGGAAATGAAAGTCGTCCTCGGCGGCTCGGGGAGCGGGAAATCAACGATGTTGCGCCTGGTGCTGGGATTGATCAAGCCCGACCGGGGCGAAATCCTCATCGACGGCGAGGATATCACCGGGATGTCCGAAGAGCGGTTGTTCGCCGTGCGGCGCAAGATGGGCATCGTCTTCCAACTGGGCGCGCTGTTTGATAGTCTCAGCATTCGCGACAACGTGGGATTCCGGTTGATCGAGGAAGGCTGGCCCGAAGAGAAGATCGACGAAGAGGTCCGTCGACAACTGGCGTTCACCGAATTCGAGGAAGACATCGATGCCATGCCCTCGGAATTATCCGGCGGCATGCGCCGCGTGGTGGCCATCGCCCGCGCCATGGTGGGAGATCCACGCATCCTCCTGTTCGACGAGCCGACGGCCGGGCTCGATCCCCCTTCGGCGCGCAATCTGTGCGAACTGGCCGCCAAGTACCGCGATATTCGGGAGGGCGCCTCGATTTTCGTCACGCACCGGATGGATGATGTCCGATTCCTCTCGTCCGTATTGTATCTCAGGGACAAAGATGGGCGGATCATCGCTCGTCACCGGGAAGAGTCCGACGATTTCGCTCTGGTCAATACCCGGTTCATCATTCTGCGAGACCATCGCATCATCTTCAATGGCACCGTAGAACAGATGCAGCAATCCCCCGATCCGTACATTCAGGAGTTCATCGGGCAGGCCGAAGTAGAAACCGAAGAGTTGATCGTCGAAGTCGGTTGAACGGCACTGCGCCGGCTCGGCGTGGCACACGTTTCGCCCTCTCTCACGCGACGGCCGGTTCATCGATGGAGAGCACGGCTTCCGTCCCCTGGCAGTCCAGCGTCGCTTCCACACCCAAAGGAAGAACGAGGTTGTTGTGATCGCTATGACCCGATCGCAGGCCGAACAGGATGGGCACCTTCAGGTCGCCGACGCAGTCCACAATCACGTCCACGATGGTATATCCTTGATCGGGGTGCTGAGTGCAGTCTTTCATCTCGCCGAAGATGAGGCCGCGAACGTCAGCTAACTTGCCCGCCGCTCGTAAGTGCGTGAGCATGCGATCGATTTGATAGGGCTTGGAGGCATAATCCTCGATGAACAGAAGCGCTCCTCGCGCGTCCAGTTCGTACTCGGTGCCCAGACTGCTGGTCAACATGGGCAGACAGCCCCCGACGAGTTTCCCGCGCGCTGCGCCGGGGCGAAGGATGCGAGTCCCCGTGGTATCCACCCTCCCCGGCGCCCGAGCCTCTCCAAGGACGCGCCAGAGCCAATGGCGGTCGTAATGAGGCTCTCCGCGGGCGAATTCTCGCGTGACCATGGGACCGTGAAACACGACCCACTGGAACAGGCGCTGGAAATACAGCAACAACGTGGTCACATCGCTATAGCCCATGAAGATCTTGGGGTGAGCCTCGATGGTGTGACGATCGAGCAGAGGCAGGACCCGAACAGATCCATAGCCTCCGCGAGCCGCGAAGATGGCTTTCACTTCGGGATCGGCGAACATGTGAGCGAGTTCCTGGGCGCGCCGCCGGTCGTCGCCGGCCGTGTACCTCCGTCGATCGAAGATGGAATCGAGGAATCGCGTTCTGAATCCCAGCCGGTGAAGCTCGGTGATGCCCGCCTCCAGCCAGGCGGGTTTGACGTTGCTGGCCGGAGCGACGATGCCGATGAGGTCACCGGGCTGAAGGCGAAGGGGTTTGACGGGCATGGGCGATCTCCCGATGATCGTGTTCACAGATCGACCTCACGGATGAGACGACTCCAGGCCGAGTACCCGGGTGGCCGCTCTCTTGACGGGCACGGATCGAACCATCTCGAACCACATCTCCCTGACCGCACCTACGAGATAGAGCGAGCCGGTGACGCCGATCATTCCCTCGGGCGGCGTGATGGCCAGAGCGTGTCGGAGAGCCGATCGGATGGGCTCGATCAGGCGGGCGTGCCCGTAGGCGCGGGCGAGTTCGCTCAGGCGCGCCGATTCCGCCGCGCGCGGATCGTCGATCCGCGTCAGGATCACCCGGTCGGCCAGAGGGAAGAGCATGGCGGCCATCTCCTCGATCCGCTTATCGCGCATAGCACTGAACAGGAGGGTGAGCGGACGTCGGGCGAAATCTTTCAAGTAATGGCTGAGAGCGCGGACGCCGGCCAGATTATGAGCGCCATCCAGGAGCACGGCCGGGAGCGGGGAGTGCTTCGATTGGCCGTCCGGCGATACGCCTTGGTGGCTCAGCCATTCCAACCGGCCGGGCCAGGAGACCGTCTGGAGCCCTTCGACGATGGCGCGAGGAGGGAGCAGATATCCGCGATCGCACAATGCCTCGGCGACCTCTATGGCGACCAGGGCGTTCTCGATCTGGTGACGACCGGGCAGGGCGAGGCGAATGTTCTCGTAGACGCGTTGGTGGCTCCGATAGCTGAACGTGAACCGTCCATCCGAGCTTCTCGCTCGGATGCGCAATCGGGATGGATCGTCCACTGCTCGGCGAAGCATCACACCGCACGCGCGACATCGCTTCTCGATCACGGAGATCGCTTCGGGGCGTTGAGGCGCCGTCACCGCGATGGTGCCCGGCTTGACGATGGCCGCCTTCTCGGCAGCGATGGCTTCCAGCGTAGATCCCAGGATCTTCTCGTGATCGAAGTCGATTCCGGTGAGGACGGCGACCAGTGGGACCATCGTGTTGGTGGCATCCAGTCGTCCGCCCAACCCCACTTCGATTACTGCCAGATCGACGTCTCGATCTCGGAAATAGGAGAACCCCGTCGCCGTGACGTGTTCGAAGAAGGTGGGCATGGCCGGGATGTCCCGGCGCGCGAGCAAGCGATGGGCCGCGTCGTGGACGCGAGTCGCATGATGGGCGAAGGCCTGCGGAGAGATCATCTCTCCGGCGATGCGAATCCGCTCGCGGATATCCACCAGATGGGGCGAAGTGAACAGCCCCGCTCGCCAGCCAGCTCGCCGGAGGATGGATTCGATCATCGCCGCCACCGAGCCTTTTCCATTGGTGCCGGCGATGAGAATGGTCGGATAGGCGCACTGAGGATCAGCCAGAGCGGCCAGAAGTCGCCGAATGCGTTCCATCCGGTAGTCCGCGTTCAGCACTTCGTGTCCCAGGCTGTACAAGTAGTTGAGGGTTTCCTGGTAGTTCACCGTCGACCATCCATCATGAATCCGAGCGCGCGAATGAGGTAAGGGCGCAGCTCTTTCCTCGGCACCACGGCGTCGAGCATTCCGTGACGGAGTAAAAATTCCGAGCGTTGAAACCCTTCGGGTAATTTTTGTCGGATCGTCTGCTGGATGACGCGCGGTCCGGCGAATCCAATGAGGGCGCCCGGCTCGGCGATGTTCAGATCGCCGAGCATGGCGAAGCTGGCCGTCACGCCGCCCGTGGTGGGGTCGGTCAGGACGGAAATATACGGGAGTCGGGCGTCGTCCAGGCGGGCCAGCGCGGCGGCGATTTTGGCCATCTGCATGAGGCTGAATACCCCCTCCATCATTCTGGCTCCGCCCGAGCAGGAAACGATGATGAGCGCCATACGCCCTTGCTCGGCCCGCTCGATCGCGCGAGCGATCTTCTCGCCCACCACCGAACCCATGCTCCCACCAATGAACTGATATTCCATGGCGGCGATGATCGTTCGATAGCCGCCGAGCGTTCCCTCTCCGGTGATCACGGCATCGAGCAATCCGGTGGCCTTCTGCATTTCGGCCAGTCGCTGTTTGTAGCTCTTCTTGTCCACGAAGTTGAGGGGATCGGTGGTGACCAGTTGCGCATCGTGCTCCTGATACCGGCCGTCGTCAAAGAGCAATTCCAGCCGTCGCCGGGCGCTGATTTTGAAGTGATATCCGCACTTGGGGCAGACGCGCAGATTCTCCTCCACGTCCTTACGATAGAGGACCTCCCGGCATTTCTCGCACTTGATGAATACGCCTTCCGTTCGAACCGTGCGCTCCTCTGCCGGTTCGAGTTTTCGCAAGCGCTTTTTCTTCCTGAAGAGAGGCATGCTGAAGGAGACATTCTAGTGCCGGAGGGGAGGGATGTCAAAGAGGGGCTCGGATCATCGAAGGATCGCCGGGCATGGTCATCGACGGCTCGAGGCACAAAAACAAAAGTTCCCCTCCCATCGGTCGAACGGGTTCGCCGCGCTCGTGGATCGTACTGGCGAGCTATTTGACAATGGGGACGAGTTCGACTTCCAGAGTCTCGCCAGCGCGAACATCCACTTCCACGGCCTGACTGAGGTGCGCGCGAATGAAGGCTTCGCCACCGAATCCCACAGTCCCATCC
>RFHM01000016.1 GCA_003696865.1 Acidobacteriota bacterium
CCGTACGCGCCCGACATGACGTCGACCGTCACCATTTCTCCGCGCCGCTCGACCCAGGCGAGCGGAGGTTGAATCTTGCGGATGATTCCATGTTCGTCGATGGCCAGCGTGATGGGCACATAAGGGACCTCCAACAAATTGAGCGAATCGACCATCACCGGCCATGACATCTGTTTCCACTGCATGAACAGCCGGGCGCGATCGGGATGCTGTTCCTCGATGATGCCCACCATCTGGAGTTTGTGCTGCTCTTGAAACTGTTTGGTCGCCTGGTGCCACCCGGGCACATGTACGCGGCAGCCAGCTCACCAGGAGGCGAAGATATGGAGGATCACCTTCCGGCCTCGAAATTGGGCGATGGACATGGGCTGGCCGTCGCGCAAGGCCGGCAAGGTGATGGAAGGGAAAGGTTGTCCCACTTCAAATCCGGTGGGTGGAGCCTGGGCCGCCACCCCCAACGTCAACCCTAAAACGATTGCCGAATGAATCAATGTGGCTTTCACCGATTCCCTCCTTCTCTATCGAATGTTCGCTCCTCGTTCATGAGCTTGTCCGATCATAGCCCACCCGGTCAGTGATCTCAACTACGGAACGCCGCCGGGGGGCCCGCTCGGTGAACCTCGGCCGCCCAATCATATCGATCCGTTGCGCGTGGAGGTAAAGGAGAAAATCATTCCAAGGGAGTCGCTCATGGATTCGGAGCCCACCACGAAGGATGAAAACGCGTCGCGCAAGCTGGCAGCTTGCGCCACACCCTATTTTCGAGGGGAGTCACCCATGGCGCGCCCGAGTCACACCGCGGGGATGAAAAGAGCCCGTTGGAGGATCTTTGCGTTCTTTGCGCCTTTGCGGTGATTTTCGAAGGAGGATCAGAAGGCTTCCTCATCATGAGGAGCCGAATGGGCGAGTCAACGCTCTGTGCGGCTGTGACGTTCCTGAACTCATCTGCTCGGGAGAACGCTCGGGGACCTTCAATTGGCGCACGGGAGACATGAGGGCTACCTTTCCAAAACAGTGGGGGTTTGCTACCATTGTATGTGGAGTGCGCCGTGAAAAAGACGTATACAACTGCGTTGGTCATTGTCGGGCTGGTTGCTTTTGGGAGTGGCGTTTGGGCGGGGAATGAACTCAGCAGTCGGCAGGCTCGTCGGCTGATCGCCCATGTCGGAGGCATTGACCTGGACCCCGAACACGTCCATATTCGTCGTATTGACGTCGGACTGGGCGGAAACGATGCCGTTGTCGAAGCGCTCGTTCAGACGGCGTTCAAATTCACTCAAACCAACGGCCGGTGGGAGGTCACCCATATCCGAACCGGAGACCGCCGATGGGAGAGCGTCGAACTGGTCACCACGGCCATCAGACGAGAGAAGATCCGGCGCACGCAAGCCGATCTCCTGGAAGTGGCTCGGGCCCTGGAAGCTTACCGTCGCGACCACGAGGGATATCCCCAGGTGGCCGATTTCGCTTCGCTCATCGATGTCCTCCTCCCTCAATACCTTCACCGCATCATTCGAGAAGATTACTGGCATCAAAGCTACCACTACACGGTGAGGCGGCAAGGGTATCAGCTTCGGTCGTGGGGACCGGATAGAAAACGAGGGAGCGATGACGACATCATCGTGGAGAATGGGCAACTCGTCCTCCCGGTAGCAGGATAGAATCATGGCAGGGTCGGTGGTGGACCAGACCAGATTGAAGCTTCGATATCGGAACACCATGGTGATTTACATCTCACTGCTGGCCAGCGTGCTGGCCTATGCCCTGGTCGTGTTCGTCGTGACCCACTCACAGCCCGCCAGGCCACCCGCTCCTCAGGTGGGAATGTCCATATACGGAGCCGTCCTCTTCCTCGGACTGGGCATCATTCTTGGCCGTCGCCTCTTTTTCAGTCCGTCCAGGCTGATGAGAATCGTGGAGGAAGGTGGTCTCAATCGCCTGATTGATGAATTGGCCAACAAGACGATCTTGCTAGGCGCTCTCAGTGAAGCGATTGCTCTCCTGGGGCTCGCCCTCAGCTTGATCAGCCAATCCCCGGAGCATATGTGGCGGTTGGGAGCCATCGCCATGCTACTCCTGCTCAGGAATGTCCCGCGGCGCTCCACCTGGAAGCGAACGCTGGACAATTTCAGTCGAATCACTTACGAGGGATGATGAACACGAGAAACGACATACACACATTGCTGAACTCAACATCGAATGAGCACGCCGGACCTCTTCGGCCATTCGACTATCGCTGGATTTCCCTGCTCAGCCGAAGCCTCGCCGTCGGAGTCATTTGGCTGGTCGTCAGCTGGGCGGGTGGATCGGGAAGGGCGGCAGTGAGGGTTTCAGGCCCTCAGCATACGGCCGAGCCTCCCCCATCGCCGACCACCGATGCCGCTCAGCCCACGGAACAGATGAAGCGACGGCGGGATGCGCTCATTCTCTACACCAAAGCCTTCGAAGCCGCCCGCCACAGGCGGATGTTCCAAGCGCTGGACCTGTTACGACAGGTGATCGAACTCGATCCCACGGCGCCGGAACCCCATGTGACGTTAGGCGAGTTCCAGTACAGCATGCGGAATATCACTCAAGCGAAACAGGAGGCGGAAGCCGCGCTGGCCCTCGACCCCCATCACCCGGGAGCTCATAAGCTCCTCGGGCGCATCTATCGGGACGAAGCCCTGGTCAGTGGCGATGCCGACAAAGCGCGGCAAGCCATCGAGGAGTTCCGACAGGTCATCGATCGGGACGATTCCGATATTGAGGCCTGGCAGTCGCTGGCCGAACTCTATGAACTCACCGACCAGAAAGAGAAATCGATCCAGGCGCTGACCCGGTGGACGAGCCTGGACCCCACCGCCGAACGGGCATTTTATGCTCTGGCTCAGTATTATTTCTCCGAAGGAAAATATCGCCAGGCCGGAGAGAATGCCGCTCGCGCACTCTCCATTCGCCCTCTTCCCACCTATGCCATCATCCTCGCCCGCTCGCTCATGGCCCAAGGGCAAACCGTCGATGCGCTTCGCATCTACCGACAAGCTCGGAATCGCCACCCCAACGATACCGAATTGGAAGTCCGATATGCCGAAGCCCTCATTTACGCAGGCCAATACGATGAGGCGATTCACATTCTTCAGCGGGAGCGTCAGGCTAACCCGGGAAACGTCGAGATCATCCGTCTGCTCGCGCAAGCGTATCGCCGAAGCGGGCGGCGGGAAGAAGCCGTCCAAACGCTGGTCAATGCTCTCCAGGATGTCGAGGTGAGCGAGAGCTTGGGCCTGCAGTGGGTGCTCGCTCAAATCTACGAAGAGATGGGCCAGACGGATAAGGCCGTGGCCACTTACGAGAGCATCCTCGATGTCGTCTTGAATCCCGACGGCAGCGTCTCGAAGTCGTACGCCAAAGCGGCCGAGGACGTCCTGACCAGCATTGGGCTGGCATATCGCCGGGCGGGACGACGCCAAGAGGCCATTGCGGCGTTCCAGCGCATGCGGAAGGTGCTCGGGCCGAAGAATCCTCAGCCGGACCTCCTCATTGTGGATACCCTGATGGAGGAGGAGAAATACAAGGCGGCCCTCGATTACGCTCGACGAGCAGCCGACCGGTACCCCGAAAACCGCCGGTTCCGGCTCCTGGAAGCACAGGCCTTGTCCAGGCTGGGCCGCGTTGATGAGGCGGTGGCCGTACTGGATGGGCTACTGACCAATTCCATCGAGGATATCGAGGTGCTGTCGACCAAAGCCATGGTGCTCATGGATGCCGGCAGGTACGAGGAAGCCAAGCAGGCCCTGGAAGAAGGATTGCGCCGTGATCCTCGAAACAACGGGCTCCTCATCCAGTTGAGCATCGTTCAGGAGAAATTGGAGCAGCCAGAGAAGGCCGAAGCGACCCTTCGGGCTATTCTGGAACGCGATCCCGATAATCCGGTGGCCCTCAATAATCTCGGTTACTATCTGGCCGAACGCGGCGAACGCCTGGAGGAAGCGTTGGAGCTGACTCAACGGGCGGTCAACATCGTCCCCACCGAAGGGAGCTTCCTGGACAGCTTGGGGTGGGTCTATTTTCAGATGGGGCAACTCGATGAGGCCGAGCGATACCTGGAACGGGCATTGAACGCTAAGCCCAATGATGCCACCATCCAGGAGCATATGGGCGACCTATATTTGCGACGAGGTCAGTTGGACCTGGCGCGTCGCGCCTTCGAGCGGGCGCTGAAATTCGCCCGCGAGAAAGAGGAACGAGCTCGCATCGAAGCCAAGCTCAAGAAACTCACCAAACCATCGAAGTGATGATGCCAGAGCACCTCCACCGAAGGGCCCCAGCGTTCCACGCCATGATATGGGGAACGGCCCTGTTGTTCCTTCCTCTGGCGGTCATCGGGAGGCCGCACTCTCTCCCGGATGAACGCGCCGGCGAGCTGCTGGCTCGCCGCGTTCTGGACGCTGTGAACCGGGAGCGACGGCAACGCGGTCTTCGCCCTCTGCGATGGAGCGATCTACTGGCCCGGGCGGCCCAGGCTCACAGTCAAGATATGGCCGATCGGCAGTTCCTCGGACACATCAATCCGGATGGATACACTCCGGCTGATCGGGCGATGCTGGCCGGTGCCCGACGGTTCCGATGGCTCGCCGAAAATGTGGGCGTACATTGGAGCGGTCCTCATCCCGCACAGAGCGTGGTCCGAGGATGGATGGCCAGCCCTCCCCATAGGGCGAACATCCTCAACCCGCGTTTCAGATACACGGGGGTTGGCGTGAGCATCAGTGCGACGGGCGCTGTGTATGTCACCGAAGTTTTTGCCGACCGATTATGACGATCACCTTCCGATCATATGCCAAGATCAACCTCACGCTGGACGTCCTCGGTCGACGCGCCGATGGATATCACGAGGTGCGAACCATCTTGCAGTCGATCGCGCTTCATGACCACATCACTCTGGAACGAATCGACGGGGGTATAGAAGTGATCTGCCCCGACCGATCGATCCCAACCGATGAGCGGAACATCGTCTATCGGGCGGCGGCCCTGGTACGAGAGCGGGCGGACATCGCTGCCGGGGTGCGCATCCACATCAGCAAGAGAATCCCCGTGGGCGCTGGACTGGGAGGTGGAAGCAGCAATGCCGCCGTGACCCTCCTCGGACTGGAGAGGATCTGGAATCTCTCCTGGTCGCCCGAGGAATGGCTCGACCTGGGCGCCACACTGGGGGCGGATGTCCCCTTCTTCTTCTACGGTGGAGCGGCGCTGGGAGTGGGTCGTGGTTCGGAAGTCTATCCCTTACCCGACATCAGGCTGGATCATCTCCTCATCGTCTGGCCGATGATCTCCGTGTCCACCGCAGAGGTCTACGCCGCGTTGGATGGTCGCTGGTTGACAAAATCGCCACCGCGGAGTAACATAACAGTTTCCTGTGAAACCGCTTGGCGTGCCTGGGGGTATCCCCACCGATTGCTTGGTCAGGCGATCCAAGCCGGAGCGGGAGGTAACGATCTCACTGAGGTCGTGGGCGCGCGATACCCGGAGGTCAACCGGGCCATGGAGCGGTTACGGCAATTTCGCACACGGTGCATCAGGATGTCAGGTAGTGGATCGGCAGTATACGCCGTCTTCGCAACCGACGAAGATCTACAAGAAGCGGCCGAGGCGCTCTCGGGCGAGCCTTGGCGCATCATCCAAACCCGGACCATTGGACGAGCGGAGTATTGGGAAACGCTCATCGAGAAAAAAGGGACGCAGGGAGCTGTGGCTCCCCGTCAACGGTGATTGTGCTGGGGAGTGGTGTAACTGGCAACACACAGGACTTTGGATCCTGGTATCCAGGTTCGAGCCCTGGCTCCCCAGCCAGTTTCTCATGAACCGAGCGTCATCAACGGAGAATGATTGTGTTGAGATCGTTATGCTGACCGAGCGGGGCCGAGTGTCATGAAAGATATGAAAATCTTTTCTGGCAGCTCCAACCGACCGTTGGCTGAAGAGATCTGCCAGTATTTGAACATCCCTATGGGAGAAGCCAATCTGGGTCGGTTCAGCGATGGAGAGGTTTCATTCCAGATTCTGGAGAACGTCCGAGGAGCCGACGTGTTCGTCATCCAATCGACGTGCCCGCCGGTGAATGAGCATTTAATGGAACTCCTCATCATGATTGACGCCTTCAAGCGGGCATCGGCCGAACGCATCACCGCCGTCATTCCCTATTTTGGCTACGCGCGGCAAGATCGGAAAGACAAACCACGAGTGCCGATCTCGGCCAAACTGGTCACCGATCTTCTGGAGACGGCGGGAGCCCATCGGGTATTGACCGTGGATCTCCATGCCGGCCAGATCCAGGGATTCTTCAATATTCCCGTGGATCATCTGTTTGCCGCGCCGGTGATTCTGGATTACTATCGTCGGCAAGATTTATCCAACTACGTCGTCGTTTCGCCCGATACCGGTGGCGTGGAACGAGCACGAGCCTACGCCAAGCGATTGAACGTTGACCTGGCCATCATCGATAAGCGGCGCGAGCGCGCCAATGTCGCCGTGGTCATGAACGTGATCGGTGAAGTCGCCGGCCGTCATGCGCTCATCGTTGATGACATGATCGATACGGCGGGAACTCTGCAACGGGTGTCAGAAGCGCTCATCGCCAATGGAGCTCGGAGCATCCGGGTCTGTTGTACTCATGCCGTCTTCTCCGGCCCGGCACTGGAGCGCATCGCTGCCGCACCGATCAAAGAGGTCGTCGTCACCAACACGATTCCACCGGATGCCTGGGGCGAACGGGAACACGATAAAATCGTGTGTCTCAGCGTCGCCCCCCTGCTCGGAGAGGCTATCCGCTCAATCCATGAAGAGACGTCGGTGAGTCGGCTATTCATATGAATGCCGGGATGGAGGAGGAAAAGCAGACATCGGTCGCTTCTGCCATTCAGAGGAGGTCACGTATGGAAGCACAATTGGTTATCGAAGCCGAACCGCGCGCGCGCTTAGGAAAGGGAGGCGCCCGCGCACTTCGGCGAGAGGGAAAAGTCCCCGTGGTCGTCTATGGTGGTGATCAACGAGAAACTCTCGCTCTGGCCGTGCATGAGCGAGACCTGATGAAGGTTCTTCGCAGCGCCAGGGGATTGAATACCATCTTTCAACTCCAACTGCACGACGATACCGTCCCCGTCATCATCAAAGACTGGCAAGCCGATCCCATCAAAGGGATGCTTCTTCACGCGGATTTGATGCGCATCGATATGGCCAAGGTGACGCGAGTGCGCATCCCCGTGGAATTGGTGGGAGAACCGATCGGCGTGAAGGCCCAAGGAGGCCTCCTCGATTTCGCCACCCATTATCTGGAAGTCGAATGCCTGCCCGCCGATATTCCCGAGAGCATTCGCGTCGATGTCTCAGGGTTGGAGATTGGCGATCACGTATCGGTCAAGGATCTGAACGTTGGAGAAAAACTACGCATTCTGGATGATCCGGAACGAGTGATCGTCAGCGTCTTGGCCCCACGAGTCGAAGAAGTTCCCGCAGTCACCCCGGCGGAAGAAGCTGTGGCTCCGCCGACGGCCACGCCGCCACCTGAAGAAGCCAAACCCACCGAGGGTGGTCAGGAGTGAGCCGCCTTCTCTGCGGAGACCATGGATTGACCAGCTGCCGGTTCAGATATTCGCAATTCAGGGAGAGCAGTTGGAGATGAAAGTCGCCGATCGACGTTATGTGGATCATCGTGGGATTAGGGAATCCAGGGGAACAATACGCGCGCACGCGACACAATATTGGCTTCATGGTCGTCGATCGTCTGGCCGATCATTTGACAACGGCCCTGAGCCGCTCAGAGTGCGAGGCACTGATCGGTGAAACCAAATGGCACGGAGAGACAATGGTGTTGACGAAACCTCAAACTTATATGAATCGAAGTGGGAGAGCCGTGGCCTGTCTCCTGGATCATTATCACGCCTCGCCCCAGCAGTTGATCGTAATCAGCGATGATTTCGCTCTTCCCCTGGGGACGTTGCGACTGCGCCCCAAAGGGGGCGATGGTGGGCACAACGGCTTGAAATCGATTATCGAAACCCTGGGGACGACGGATTTCCCCCGGCTGCGGCTGGGCATTGGGCCGCGCCGAGAGGCCATCGTCGATCCGGTCGACTTCGTCCTCTCGGAGTTCCACCAAGAAGAGTGGAAGGATGTGGAAGACATGATCCGACGAGGGAAACAGGCCATCCTATTGGCCGTCGAACGGGGATTGGAAAAGGCCATGACCGCCTATAATCAATGAACGGGCGATGAGGACCCGGGAGATGAGAAGAAACCGATCCTCTCAAGCCTCCTGGGGTCCCATCATGGGCATCTCCTTGCTCGGGGCACGACCCGGGCTATCAAAGCCGAAAGGAGGATGAGACCATTGAGAAACTATGAATTGCTTTTCATCATCTCACCACAGGTTGCCGACCATGAGGTTGAAGGCGTCATCGAACAGGTAAAGAATCACCTCACCGACTTGGGGGCAACCATCACCAAAGTAGAGAACATGGGCCGTCGTAAACTGGCCTACGAAATCAATCATTTTCAGGAAGGAACCTATGCGCTCATCCAATTTGAAAGCCAAGGCGGCGAGATTGGCGAATTGGAGAGACGGCTCCGCGTGATGGACCAGGTGCTCCGTTATCTCACTGTACGCCTCGATCGCGACCTGCGGCGCATAGCGCGGATGAAGCGAAAGCGCGAGAGGAGACGGAGCGAACCGGCTCGAGCCGGTTCCGCCAAAGAACAGCGCGGGGGGAAATCGGGTGAGCGCAAGGCCTGAGCTCACCACTAAGATCTGGTCTCACCACAATGCATTGCGAAGCAAGAAGGAGTAGCAACTATGGCGAATAGCACGACAACCGAACGGACGACGACAATTCCTTACCGCTCTCGCCGACGGCGCGAATGCCGTTTCTGCAAAGAGCATGTCGATTTCATCGACTACAAGGACGTCAAGACCCTGATGGATTTCATTCCCGAACGAGGGAAGATTCTCCCTCGTCGGCTCTCAGGCGTGTGCGCGCCGCATCAACGCATGTTGGCGCGGGCCATTAAACGGGCACGAAATATGGCCCTGATTCCCTATGTCCTCGATTGAGTGATCTCGGGGCTTTCTCGCTCTCTCTATGACAGGGAGAGAGGAGCGCCCATGGACAAGGAGGATGGTTATGGCAACGGTGGATGTCTTATTGAAAGAAGATGTCGAGCATCTCGGTCATCGAGGAGACATCGTTCGCGTGAAAGCCGGATATGCGCGCAACTACCTGCTCCCTCAGAAACTGGCTATCCTGGCCACGGCCTCTAATGTCAAAGCTATTGAACAAGAGCGGCGCGCCCTTCAACGTCGGGAAGCCCGAGAGCGGGAAGCGGCCAAGACTGTCGCCGAGCGGTTGAAAGAGATGCACCTGCGATTCGAGCGAAAGGTCAGCGAACAGGGCGTCTTCTATGGCTCGGTGACCGTCCAGGACATCGTCCAGGCCCTGGCCGAGCGCGGAGTGAATATCGAGCGTCGTCGAATTCACCTGGATGCGCCGATCAAGGAGCCGGGATCGTACGTGGCGACAGTGAAATTGCACCGGGACGTCGTCATCGAA
The DNA here is from genome assembly GCA_003696865.1 of Acidobacteriota bacterium. Classification (GTDB taxonomy): domain Bacteria; phylum Acidobacteriota; class Blastocatellia; order HR10; family J050; genus J050. The sequence continues at coordinate 9,582 of RFHM01000016.1, forward strand.
CTCCCGGTGACGGCGATGGCTGAGGGACAACCCGAGGGAGCGGGCCAATCGGAGACGACGGATTCCGGTACGGAGGAGCCGTCCTCGGTTGAAGGTCCGGCCGAGGAGTCGGCGCCCTCAGGGTGAGAACGAACCCATACATCGCTTCTCGTAGGCCAATGAATGGCAGTGCGCCTGGGGGTCGGCCCCACGGCGCATGACGCTATGAGAGCTTGTCGTATGAGAGTTCCCGAATCGAAATCCTGATCATCCTCGCAAACGCTTGACGTGACGGGGGAGTCGCTGAGTGAAGAAGTTATCGGAGAGATCGATGTTCACCTGTACGTCGGACAGGCGCAGGAGGGTGATATCTTGATTCACCTCCACGAGCCGTTGTTGCGTAGGCATCCACAGTCGATGATCAACCCACAAGTCGATCTGTCGATATAATCCCCTCTTCGCCGTCGCGGGGATGAACCGCAGGTGCGTTGTTCTCTGCCCCTGAAGGACCTCATCGCCGAGAGTCATGACCTCATAATCGTCGGTGAGGCGAGAGAAGCCACCAAAGAAATAGGTCAAGAAACTCACCGACGGATTTCCAGAAACGAGACCTTCACTGAGTTTGCCCACGATGGCCTGGTTAATGGTTGGCTGAAAGAGAACGAACTTACGATCTCGAACAGTGATGACCCGCCGGGCAGGTTCAATGATTTCAATCCGGACCTGGATGTCCCGATTTCTTTTTCGTTTCATGTACAGGACGCCCCGCTCGACGGGATCGGAAATCCCCAGCTGGCCATAAATCTTCTGCTGGGTCAACGAAGCGCGTAATGAGCGCATATGTTGAAAAGCCTTGCTCACTCGCTCCAGAATGTTGGCCGCGATCACCTGATGTCCCGCCGCCAGATGAGATCGAGGAAGACTGCTCACGGCCACAGCCAGCAGCAAGGTGATGAGAATGCATTTTTTCATTTCAGCGACGCTCACTCCTTCAGGCGTTCTCACTGTCAACCACACATTCTGAATTCCATCGTCCTTTCTGTCAAGGTTTGGCGCTCCCTTTTTCGTCCTCCGGGGTTTCGTTTTCATTTCGGTTCGACTCGTCGGTGATGACCCCGCTCCTCTCCGAAGGAGCCGGTTGTTCAATGCCGATGGGTTGAGGAGCAGGCTTGGAGTGATACCAATCGCTCGGCGTCAGAAGAATGAAAGCGAGGATGAGGATGCACAGGAGATCATACTGCCATGACCCCCGGGGATAGGACCAGAGGAGGATATTCTTCACAATAGAGAGAGCGGCTCGCATGTTCCCTTCCCCCTCAACTGATGATGCGACCATCGCGCATCTTCAATATGCGGTTGGCCATCGAGGCCGCTTCCGGGTTATGCGTGATCATGATGATGGTCTGCCCGAAATGCTCGTTCAGATCTTTCATCATTCTCAACACGATTTCGGCATTCTCCGAGTCGAGATTTCCCGTAGGTTCATCGGCCAGGAGAATGGCCGGACGATTGATGACGGCGCGAGCAATGGCCACTCGCTGTTGCTCTCCCCCACTCAATTCGGTCGGCTTATGGTTGATCTTGTCTTCCAGCCTCAACAGCCGGAGGATCTCGCGCTCGCGGGCCGGATCTCCGACTTCGTCGCGTCCACCGTTACTATAGATTCGCTCGGCCAATCGCAAATTCCCCTCTACGGTCAAGGTGGGGAAGAGGTTGAATCGTTGGAAAACGAAACCGATTTTTCGCCGACGCAAATCCGTCCGCTCGGCATCGCTCATCGCCGTCAATTCGTGACCATCGACGAACACTTGCCCCCGAGTGGGCGTCAGCAGTCCTCCGATGATATGCAAGAGCGTCGATTTGCCGCACCCAGAGGGTCCCATGATGGCCACGAACTCTCCCTCATGGACGACCAGGTCGACGCCACGCAACGCGTGGACGCCGATTTTCCCCATACGATAGATCATTTCCAGTTGTCTGGTTTCAACGATATTGCTCTTTCGATCGCCCACACACACTCTCCTCACACGTCATTCGTAGGCGAGGGCCTCTATGGGATCGAGGTTCGCCGCATGTATGGCCGGATAGAGGGCTCCCATTGCTCCCCCCAGCAAGCCCACCGCCGCCGCCGTCAAAAACCATTGCGCATCGAACCGGATGATCAAACTCGTATACGCGGTTAAGCCCCATTTCGTCACGTAAGCCACCCCATATCCGAACAAGACGCCCAGTACACTGATGAGCACGGCTTCTTTCTCGATCCAGCGAACGATCAACCCCTTGGACGCCCCTAACGATTTCAGGATGCCGATCTCCCGCGTTCGCTCCATCACAGCGGCATACATGGCGATGAGAATGACCAGAGCGCTGATGGTGGTGGCCAATCCAATGACCACCCGAACGAACACGGCCAGCGCCGGAACCCCCTCGCTATAGAAGCGGGGGATGTCGCGGGTGAGAATGACTTGATTGCCGGGGAACCGCCGGTCGATTTCCCGAGCCACCGCCTCCTGAATCTCCGGCGTCACACACTTGACCAGGATCGAGGAACACTTCCCCGGGGTTCCTAAAAGCCGCTGCATCACCGAGAGCCGCATTTTCGTTCGAGATCCACTGGCCGGCTCGTAGATTCCCGCCACGCGGAATGGTCGTCCGAAGATCTCATACTCATCCCCAGGCTTGAGGTGGCGGTTCTTCGCCTTTTGAGCGTCGATGAGAATCTCATCGTCGGCGGTGATGTCATGCCCCTGGATGACGCGAATGCCGCTGATCGCCGCATAGGTCTCGTATTGATCGGTGGATTCGGTCACAATTCCATCGATGATCTCGAAACCAATCCCCCCCGTCCCACTTCGAACGTACCGCCCCACGGGAGTTACCGCCTGGACTCCGTCGATCCGCCTCAGCAAGCGACAATAGGCCACCGGAAGTGACAGAGGTGCGGACATGAGACTCGGCCCGAATGTGCCCCGCGGCTGGAACATGATCTCTGCACCGACGTTCTTAGCCCGCTGACCGGTTTCGTAGAGAATGCCATGCGCCAGACCGACCGTCACGACGATGAGGACGACTCCGATGGCCACCCCAAAGACGCAGGTCAGCGTCCGCGCGGGTCGCTCAATGAGATTAGCCATGACGAATCGGTCGATGAACATCTTCATTTCACCCGTCCTCGCTTATCCAAATCGATGGTCTCCACCTCGTCTCCCCAGGAAGGGGGTTTTTCCAACCGAAACGCCCGGTCGGGAGGCTCAATATTAATATTCAAACTGGAGGCATGCAAAGACATGGAAACCGAATACCGATCGTGAGGCCGACGGAGGGTGATGCGCGTTGGTACTAGCCCGTCAAACTGGGCCAGCCTCACGAAATCCTTGAACCAAATATCGGCTAACAGATCCCCGGTGGGGCTGAAAAATTGCTCCCTGACGAGGGGAAGATTCTGTGTGGCGTCAAACCAGTACTTTCGCTGGAGGATAGCCTCATGCCCCGATCCTTTTCGGATCACCGAGATCACCCAGTAGGTTCGAATGACGCGGGCGCGCCGCGAACCACGGTGCCCAGACGAGGGTTCGGTCAATCGAACTTCCTCCTTGGTCAACAAAACGTCTGGATCATCGGGATCGATGGGCGGCACTAACAGCGCTTCGGTGAAATGATGCGGCCTCACCCGCGAGAACGCTCCTGCTTCCAGGTGGCGACCAGTTGGTTGATGCTGTTCGGCCACCTCAACGGCCAACGACTCGACCGTTCCTTGTATGAAAGTTCGCACCTCCTTTGGATACAGGATGACCTGGAAGTGCGTTCCATCGCAGGCCATCTCGGCGATGTTGGTTTTCACCAATGGAGCTTGAATGAGCAAGTGAATCTTGTCCGGTCGGGCGACGAGAATACGCCCTTCAGCCGTTCGCCAACGTCGACCAACTCCACGGTGAATCTCTTTTTCCGTCTGGAACTGGAGATCGACTCGGGCCGTGAGCGCGCGAATGGCCTTATATCCATTGACCG
>RFHM01000100.1 GCA_003696865.1 Acidobacteriota bacterium
GCTTTTCGTCGTGCCTATCAGTTCGATAAGACGAATGAACTGGCGCGCGATATGGCCCGTCGGGCGCTCGAGCTCCAGCGAAAAGCTGAAGGAGTGACGCCGGTGCCGGTCGAGCAAACGCCATATGGGGCGACGCCGCCAATCATCGGTCCCGACCCGTGGCCGTCGGCGCCACCGGCCTCATCGTCCCTCGGACAGGAGCCCGAGACCTCGGCTTCAGATCCATCTCCGGAGAAGGCCAAAAGCTCGGTCATCTTCCACAACACGGACTTGCGGGACATCGTTCGAGAGGTGGCCGAGAAACTGGGACTCAATGTGGCCTTCGATCACACCGTTCGCTCCCGCAAAATCGACGTCGAGTTGCGAGATGTCACGCTGGCCCAAGCATTGGATACCATCTTGAAGAGCAATCAACTCTTCTTCGAGCCGGCCAATGACAATACCATCATCGTCGCTCAGGATACGCAAGCCAATCGCGCTCGGCTTCAGCAGATGAGCGTCCAGACGTTCTACTTGAAGAGCTCGGACGAACAAACGCTACAAACCATTCAGCAAACCATCTCGGCGTTATTTGGCAATCGGGTCATGGTCGTGCCCAATGCACAGCTTCGCTCGCTCACCGTGCGCACGACGCCGAAGACGCTCGAAGTGATCGGCAACATCATCAAGGCGTTGGATAAGGACAAGCCCGAGGTGCTCATCGACGTCAGCATCTACGAGGTGTCGCGGAACGATCTGCTCGAGATCGGCAATCAGCTTCTCTTCGATGGCTTCTTCGGTCAAAACGCCCCTCAAGGGCCCATCGTCCCGGGCTCGCTCAACACGCTGGGAGTGACCGCCGGTCAAATCATCACCGAGCAACGGCTCGCCTTGGCCGTGCCGACGAGCATCATTCGGGCGCTGCAGACGCGCGGTCGGAGTCGACTCATTGATAGCCTTCAGGTCCACGCCTTGGACGGTCAACAAGTGACGGCCAATGTGGGTCAACGCATTCCCATACAAACGGCCTCCTTGCCGACCAGCTTCGCCACTCTCCAGCAGGGGCAGCAAGACCAGAACGTTCAGGACCGGTTCATCAACTCTTTCAGCCTCGGGGTTCCACAAATCGAATATCAGAACGTGGGATTGAACGTGACGGTGACGCCGACCATCTACAGCGACGATGATGTGAAGCTGGAGATGGAGATCGAGACCTCGGGCGTGCAGGCGGGGCCCACGTCGTTGACGCCGATCTTCACCACCCGCCGATTGCAGAGCGTCGCCACGGTGAAGACGGGTCAGGCGGCGATGATGGCTGGCGTCGCGCAGCGCCGACAAACGACCAATCGGACGAGTCTGCCCATCATCGGTTTCCTCCCGGTGATCGGCCGGTTTTTCAGCATTCCTCAGCAGACCACGGATACCACCGATTTGATCATCACGGTGACGCCACATATCATTCGCTCGGCCGACATCACCGAGGAAGATAAGCTGGCCATGGCCACGGGAGCGGGATTGCAAGCTCTGGGAGCCTCCGAGAGCATCGAATCGTTCCTCAGGGAGCGTGAGCAAGCCCGGCGGCGACGCCGAGAGCGGAAGGGAGCGGCCACCGATGTCGCCCGCCGGTCGCTGCCGCCATCGCCGACTCCCATGGCTCCCCGTAGCGTACTGACCGAGGAGGTGGCTCGCGCGGGTTCTGCGCTCAAAGCGCATTCGCCGGCGGCCATGAGCGTTCCACCGAAGGCTCACTCGCCGACTGAGGCGGCGATCGTCACTATCGGATTACATCCCGAAGTGCCCGAGCCTCGCGTCGGTCAACTGTGGCGGGTCGTTCTCTCAGCCGAGGGCGGGCACCCCGTCGAGCGCGCGCAGTTCGTGCTTCGATTCGATCCTTCAGTGCTGAAGATCCAGCGCGTTACCGGGTGGCCGGGAGCGATGGGGAACGGCGGCCCGGTGGCCTATCATGAAGTTCCCGGAAAGGGCGCTGTGATCGATGTCTCGGTCGCCGGAAAGGGCGGGGCGAGATCGCACGCGAACCTGGCCGTGGTCGAATTCAAGGTTCTTCGGCCGGCTCGATCGACGCTTCGGGTTCTTCCAGAAGGAAGCCGGTTGATGACATCCCGGGGAGAGGAACTCGGTTGTCGATCGGCGCCGTTGACGGTCACGGTGCGGGCCGTCGAGCAACCGCGCCCATAGAAGGTGGAGCCGACCGACGACACAAATAACGAGCGTGATGGCAAGGGCGATGAGAGAAAGAGGATTCACGCTGCTGGAATTGATCATCACCATGATCGTGCTGATGATCTTCACGATGGTGGCCATTCCGGTGGCCAAGAACACGATCAAGCGGCAGCGGGAGATCGAGCTTCGTCGCGCTTTGAGGGAGTTACGGACGGCCATCGATCGCTACCGCCAGATCGCCGATGCCGGATTGGTCAACCGGCTGAGAATCAATCCCTCTGAGGAGTGCATGGGAGGGACGATCGGGACGGGGTGCTATCCGCCGGATCTCGACGTGCTCGTCGAAGGCGTGGAGTTGCGAGGGACGACGGGGCGCAAGATCAAGTTGCTCCGGGAGATTCCCGTCGATCCCATGACGGGGAAGGCCGAGTGGGGACTCCGGTCCTTCCAGCAGGACCCCGAGGCGCGATCCTGGGATGGTCTCAACGTGTTTGACGTATATTCGTTGAGCGATGGGGTGGCGCTCGATGGCACGCGGTATCGCGACTGGTGAGGGCCATGTGCGACGTCGCACATTGTGTGTTATGTGATGGAAAGACATAAACTTATGCTGAAAATTGAGGAATGGTCGGCGACCCGTCTCCCAAGGTTCGACAACCGTCCGGAGTCGGGCCGGAAGGGTTCCGGTCGATCCGTCGCCTCGCGGGGCTTCACGTTGCTGGAAATGATCATCGTGCTGATGATCGTGACCATTCTCCTCTCCATCGCCATCCCGGCTTACCAGACGGTCGTTCATCGAGCGCGGGAAACGGTGTTGAAGCAGAACCTCTACCTGATGCGCCGTCAGATCGAGCAATTCGCCGCCGATCAGGGACGGTATCCCCAATCGCTTCAAGAGCTGGTCGAGCGCGGCTATCTGCGGGAGATTCCGGTCGATCCCATCACCGGATCGCGAGAGACGTGGCAGGAAATTCGGGAGGAAAATCCGACCTTGGGGACTGAAGGTCAGCCGGGAATCGTCGATGTCAAAAGTGGCGCCGAAGGCGAATCCACGGAGGGAACGCCGTACAGTGAATGGTGACCGGGAATTCGGCGCGGCAGCGAGTCACCCGAGCGCATCGCCGGAGGCCCGTGACCCGGACGCGAGATAGAGCGTCCAGAGACCGCATGATGAGCACGCTCACATCGCGAATCGTTCGATACTTCACCCGCGTTCCTCTCCCCCCTCGGGCTGTCAGCATCGAGGCCGATCGAGTCGCCGTCGCCTCGGTGAAACGGCGAAGGCGGGGCCGAGGCACATCGTCGCTTCACATCACCGGCGCGGCGGTCGAACCTCTCCCCGCCGGGGTGGTGGAACCGCGATTCAGCGAACTCAACATCAAGGATCGGGATCGCCTGAGCGGAGCGATCCAACGAGCGTTGGAGACATCGGGCCTTCGCGCTGGTGGCGCTTGGTCGCTGGCCATTCCTCGCCAGGCCACTCAGACCCTCATCGTTCAACTCGACGAGGTTCCCTCGTCGAAGCGAGAACTGGCCGAGATCCTCCAGTGGAAAGTGGAACGAGTATTGGAGGTATCCACCACCGATTTGCGGGTGGCTTTCCAGCGATTGCTGCCGCTCAATGGTCGAGAGCGATACCTGGCCGTCGCTGGCGTGGAGGAGATCATCAGGAGTTACGAGGAGGCACTGGCGCCGCTCAACATTCGTCCCGGACTGGTCATTCCCATGCCGCTCGCCGAAGTGAGCTGGTTGTGGCTGGATGAACCGCAGAGAGACGGGCTACTGGTCACCTGCGACCGGGGGCCGGGAGATCCCGTCCCAACCATTGTATTCACGCGAGGTCAAGAACTCCTGGCCGTTCGCACCGTGGAAGCGGCAGTGGGGACGCTCGCCGATGAAGTTCACCGGACGCTCGTCTACTACCTGGACAAACTCGCCCCGCGCAGTAAAGCAGAGGGCGCGTCCGGCGATGCGCCTCACTCCGAGCTGGAGGCCATTCTGCTCATCGGCGAGGCGGTCAGTGGGGACGACGTCGAGGCCTCATGTCGAGCGCTGTTCCCTCCGGAGCGTCTCCCCACAGTGTACGCTTTGAGGGAGATCAAACTGGTCGAAGAGGGAGATGTGACCCTCGATCACATCGCCGGCGCTGCTGGATTGGCGGCGATGTGCTTGCTGTGAAAAGGTGACCTCGATCCCCGCGCCGATTCACCGGTGACGGTCGAAGGGAACTCGTCAATAGAGCAAGGAACCGGGAAGAGGACGCCGGGGAGTTCGTTCCTCATACTCTCTACGCCATGCTCTCGGAGCCGGGGAATTCCCTTACGCGGAGACGCGGTTTAGAGTAGAATTCGGCCTGGCAAGGAGGTTCGAGATGAAAAACGTGGCCACAGTGATGATCGTCGTTCTGGTCGGGATTCTCGGTTGGATGGGGTGTCAGACGGCCGGCCGTTCGGCTTCGCCGACGACATCGGATGGGTTATTGGAGCAGGTTTTGTCGGGGAAGGGACGGGTCATCGATTTGACGCATCCACTCCATTCGTCCATTCCACGGTGGCCGGGGGCCAAGCCGTTTCGCTTCCAGGTACTCTGGACGATAGAGAAGAACGGGGCCTACCTGGGATATTTCGAGATGCCCGAACATCTGGGCACGCACGTCGATGCTCCCCGTCATTTCGTGGCTGAGGGAACGTCGGTCGATGCTCTTGAACCGCGTCGACTCATCGCGCCCGCCGCGGTGATCGATGTGCGGGCGCAGGTCGCCGAGGAGGCCGATTATCGATTGACCGTCACAGACATCAAGCGGTGGGAGGAGAAGAATGGGGCGCTCCCCCCGGGTGCCGTGGTGTTCATGTATACGGGATGGGGGGCGCGATGGAATGATCCGGAAGCCTATCGCCATCAGGATGAGCGGGGCGTCATGCACTTTCCTGGATTTTCGCCCGAGGCGGCGCAATTCCTCGTCCGCGAGCGCGCCATCGGCGGCCTGGGCATCGACACGCTCAGCGTCGACTACGGTCCATCGACCGATTATCGCGTCCATCACATCACTCTGGGGGCGGGGAAGTATCACATCGAGAATGCCGCCAATTTGGATCAGCTTCCGGCGAAAGGAGCTGTCGTCATCGTCGCTCCTCTCCCCATTCGAGGCGGTTCGGGAGCTCCGGCGCGCGTCTTCGCTCTCGTCGCGCATTGAGCCCGGAGCAGGAAGCCGGGAGCATGGAGTTTACTCCAATGCTCTCAGCGCCAAGCTCCGTGCTCTGTGCTCTGTGCTCCTGGCTTCATGCTCCCCTCACGACGAGCAATGATCGGATTCTACATCCTGGCTTCGCTGGTCATCCTTCAGGGCTTGGTGGCCCTGTTGGAAGGGGTTCGGTATCTTCGCTTCGTACGTCAGCAGATCCACGAGCCCCCGGGCGATTATGCGCCCAAAGTCGCCGTACTCGCCCCTTGCAAAGGAATCGATCCTGGATTCCAGGAGACGATTCGGGCGCTCCTGGAGCAGGAGTATCCCGATTACGAAGTCATTTTTGTCACCGAATCGCATCGAGATCCCGCTTATGAGGTCATCGCGCGAATCCTCAGCGAACGAACGCATCCTCGGGCCAGACTCGTTGAGGCCGGCCCCGCCGAGGGGCGAGGGCAAAAGGTTCATAACCTGCTCCGGGCGCTCGAGGAGGTCTCTGATGACGTCCGCGTGTTCGCGTTCGTCGATTCCGATGCCACGCCGCCGCGGTCCTGGTTGCGCCGGTTAGTGGCTCCGTTGGCCGATCCCACGGTGGGCGCGGCGACGGGGTATCGCTGGTATGTCCCGGCGAAGGGGAATTTTTGTTCGTTGTGGCGATCGCTGTGGAACGCCAGCATCGCGACGGCGCTCGGTCCTCATCGGCGAAACTTCACCTGGGGAGGCTCAACGGCCATCCGGCGGGAGACGTTCGATGCCGCCGGCGTCGCCCAAATGTGGCGCGGCGCCTGCACCGAGGATTATCCCCTCAGTCGGGCGGTTAAAGATCGCGGGTTGACCGTCGCCTTCGTTCCGCAATGTTTGATTCCTTCTCGTGGGCGCTGCCGATTGGGCGAACTGCTGCGATTCACGACCCGACAAATGCTCATCACCCGCGTCTATTCGCCGCACCTCTGGCAGTTGGCCTGGGTGACCAACGGGATGTTCTTCGTCGCCTTCTATGGCGGTCTGGGCCTCGCGTTGGCGCGAGCGTGGGCTGGACGCGATCTCGGATGGCTTCCTCTCTGGTTGGGATTGATATATGTGCCGGGTGTGTTCAAGAGCGTACTCCGTCAGAAAGCGGTGGAGATGTTACTCTCCGATGACCGAGCGACGTTGAAACGATACCGACTCGCCTACTGGTGTTTGTATCCGTTGGCCAATCTCCTCTACGTGTACAACCTCATCGCCTCAGCGGTGGGTCGGCGCACCTGGTGGCGAGGCATCCACTATGAATTGCTCTCGCCGCATGAGACGGTGATCTTGCGCCGGACCGAAC
>RFHM01000101.1 GCA_003696865.1 Acidobacteriota bacterium
ACCGGCTACTCAACCTGGCGAGAAATTGAGCCGCGGTCAACAGCACAAAACACCCCACCACGAAAAGCACCACCGCCAACACACCCAGCACTCGCTCGCTCCCCGACTCCCCATAAGGCGTGTAGAAGATGATCGTGCGGACAAAATCACGCTGGAATGGTTCCCTGATAATGAGGCCCACCACGAGGGCATAGAGAGCCAAGGTTGTCAGGGTGACGACGTTTGTCGGATGATGCCCACGCTCAGGATCGCCCTTCGTGTTGCCCAACAGCGTTTCGGCCAGCTTCAATCCGATGGCGCCAACGCCAACGAGGAATCCCCCGATGGCCCCGGCCAGGATATCGAACGTCAACACCGTCAGGAACGAGATTCTCTCGCCGAATGTCGAGAAAAAGAGGCTCAATGCCAGCGATTGATGTATAGCTTCGAGGAGGAACAATCCTGCTCCCGCGATTACGCCTGCCCGAAAAAAGTGGGCTACCGTTTTCAATTCCCACCGCCAGTTGGTCACTCACATTCCCCTGAGATGATCACCGTGCGCCTGCGCCTCACCAGCATGTAGTGGATGCGCAAACAAAGGTGGCAATTCTACGAACGCCTCCCCTTCCCGTCAAGTAATGGCCTATGCCTGACTCCATAGCGGGCTGCCGTCGAGGTGAAAACTTCCGTTGGAATCGGTGTCAGCCATCCGGTTCTCTTGACAGAAGAGAGGCTGACAAGCTATTTATCCCCTTTTAACACAAAGCCGATGCTCGACCACTACCGTGAAGAACTCACCGGTTTCTATGAAGCGTTGAGGCGCCAGCAGTATCTCTACTTCTCGGGGCAAAAAGATCGATTTGAGCTCGAGCCCATCTTCGACCGATATAGCGACCTGTTTCGGGAAGACACGATCCAGGAGTTGAAGCGACTACTGGACCAAACGCCCCAACACTTTCAAACCCAGCGAGAGGGCATTCGTCGGCTCATCGCCTGTGCCGAAGAGCATTTTCTCCAACGCTCGGTCGTCGAATTGACCGAACAGATTGCCGAACGAGAAGGTCGTGCCGTCATTGGCGTCGACGGCCGGGAAGTGCCTTTCCATCGAGTGACTGAGCTGTTGGCCAATGAACCTGACGCGGCCAGGCGACGGCACATCAATGAGCAACGGCTCCGCATCATCCGGCAAAATCTCGAACTTCATGAGGAACGGATCCGGCGAATGCATCAAGGAAGTCGCCTTCTCGGTTACGACAATTACTGGTCCATGGTCGAGAACTGGCCGGGATCAGCGCTCCGTCGCACCACCGATGAGTTCGGGGATTTCCTTCACCGCACCGAAGATCTCTACTTCCGACATCTGGAGCGCGAGCTGGCCGACTCGCTCTTCCTGGCGGTGGATGAGGCCGATCGAGCCGATGTGGAACGGTTCCTTCAACTCCATGAGTACGCCGACCTCTTCCCCGCCGATGGGGTGATCTCGGCGTATCGCGAAACATTACGAGAGATGCACATCGATCTCGATAAGCAGTCGAATATTGACATCGATGATGTCCAGCGCCCGCGGAAGTCTCCTCGCGCCTTCTGCGCTCCCATCAAAGTGCCCGAGGAGATCAAACTCTCGATCAGCCCTCGTGGGGGAGTGGTGGACTACGAGACGATGCTTCATGAGGGTGGTCACGCTCAGCATTATGCCTGGACGTCTCCAGCCTTGCCCGTGGAATTCAAGCTCGCCGGCGACGCCGCCGTCACCGAAGGGTACGCCTTCCTGTTCCAATACCTCATCCTCGATCCCCTCTGGCTGGACGAACTCCTTCGATTCCCCGGCTCCCAGTCACTGGTCACATCCCTCTGGCTGCGCAAGCTGTTCTATCTTCGCCGATATGTCGCCAAGTTGACCTGCGAGCGGCAACTGCACACTACGGAAGACTCATCCTCATCGGGCCTTCAATATGCTCGAGCGTTGACCGAGGCCACCGGCTTTCGCCATACGTCGGATGAATTCCTCCATGATCTGGACGATCGCGTCTATACGGCGAGGTATCTTCGAGGCTGGCTCTTCGAAGTGCAACTTCGAGAATTTTTGCGAACCCGGTTCGGTAAAAGATGGTGGAAATCGAAGAAGGCCGCTCATCTGTTGATCGATCTTTGGAATACAGGGGAGCGATATCCGGTGGATGAGCTGGCCACGCTGGCCGATCTGGGCACCCTTTCCGTTGAACCTCTCATCCACGAATTCACCAACGCCCTATCATGAGAAGCAGCGCCAACGCCCATCTCCATTCCCCACCGATGACGGTCACCGTCCCCTTGGGCGAGCGTCAATATGAAATCCTCATTGGCGCGGGGGTATTGTCAGAAGCAGGGATGCGCCTTGGCTCGCTCCTCGGCGACCGGGCATTGGCCATTATCTCCAATCCCACGGTATTCGACCTCTATGGACGAACACTGCGCCGTAGTCTCGTCCGCGCCGGATTCCGGCCGATTCATTATCTGATGGGCGATGGAGAGCGGTATAAAACCCTCCGGACCGTCGAAGCCATTCATCGCCATCTGGCGGCCCATCGACTCGATCGATCGTCAGCCATCATCGCATTTGGTGGAGGGGTGGTCGGAGACGTCGCCGGCTTCGTGGCGGCGACGTTCATGAGGGGTATCGCCTATGTTCAACTGCCGACGACCCTGCTGGCCGCCATTGACAGCTCGATCGGCGGCAAGACGGGCGTCAACCTGCCTGAGGGGAAGAATCTGGTGGGCGCTTTCTACCAGCCGCGATTGGTGATCACCGACGTTCGCCTTCTGCGCTCTCTTCCCACCAGAGAGCTGAAGGCGGGCCTCTATGAAGCCATCAAATATGGCGTCATTGCCGATGCCGAACTCTTCGATTTCATCCGCCTGATGCTTCGCACCGACGACCTCCTCGACGAATCGAATCTGACCACGCTCATCGCTCGTTGCTGTCGAATCAAAGCTGCCGTGGTCGCCGCCGATGAACGTGAATCGGGATATCGCCAGATTCTCAACTATGGGCATACCTTCGGGCATGCTTTGGAAGCGCTGACTCATTACCGGCGGTTCAAGCACGGCGAAGCCGTCGCCCATGGAATGATCATCGCCGCCCGGTTGGCCGTCGAGCTCGGGCTGATGGATCGAGAAGCGGCCGAGAGCGTGGAATCGCTGGTGCGATCCGTAGGGCGACTGCCGCCCATTGCCGACCTGGATGCTCGAGCCTGGTTGAGCGCCATGCAATACGATAAAAAAGTGCGACGGAAGAAGCCGACCTATATCCTCCCCACGACCATCGGCGCGGTGAAAATGGTCACCGATATCCCCACTCGGCTGGTGACCAGGACGCTGGCGCGGTACATCCAGGGACGGTGACGGGCTCTGCTCGCATCGCCGGAGAGTCGAGGATCGTTCCACCGGCCTGTCGAGCATGCATCCAGAGACGGCGACCGGCGGTCACGGCTCGCGGTGGCCCCATGCACATTCCACGCGCGGCGAACCATGGCTCCGTCGTTCGTCACCGGAAGAGCCTTTTGAGCGACTGCTTCAAAATCCACTCCATGGAATGATCGGATTCGGCAGCCATCGTCGAGGTCACCGCTCGCTCGGCGACGGAGCGGGCGTAGCCGAGATTCATCAAGGCCGATATGACATCGCGCTTCACCGCCTCGTCCGCTTCTTCGGCCGCCGACGCCTGTACATAGGCGGCTTCGGCTTCCTCTGACGACAGCGGGGCGAGCTTGTCGCGAAGTTCGACCACCAGTCGCTCGGCCGTCTTCTTTCCGATACCGGGAATGGAAGAAATCTTGGCCAAGGCATTGGTCCGAATGGCCATGATGAGATCATCGGCGCTCAGTCCCGAAAGAATCGTGATGGCCAGCTTGGGACCGACGCCGCCGACGCCGATCAACTGCATGAACAATTCCTTCTCCCTCTGGGTGCGAAATCCATAAAGCTGAATGGCATCCTCGCGAACGTGCGTGTACACGAACAAGGAGACGGCCGATCCCACTTCTCCCAGTTCATAATAGGTGGAGACGGGGATGCGCACCTCGTAGCCGACTCCCTGCACATCGACGATGATCGAGGTAGGTTGTTTCGCGATGAGCGTTCCTTTCAAACTGGCAATCATAGGACCTCCGGCAACCCCATATTCTGCCTCGTCTGCCGGAAATGAACAAGCAATTTATGTCCATCTCCGGAGTCACGAGCGCGCCGGGCTCCGGCCGACGACGCTCTCTCGCCGATGAGCGACTCCGCGGCCGACGCCTGGACGAGCCGATAGCCTCGATGGCCAGACAACTGTTCCGGAAACCTTGACGTCATCGAACGAATCAAGCTATGTTCGACATCAAGATGAACGAGCAGGCGGCACGACACATGATCGTCGAAGTGGGCCGACGGCTCTATGAGCGCGGATATATTGCCGCCGCTGACGGGAATATCAGCGTCCGACTGGAAGGCCGCCGACAATTGCTGGCGACCCCCACGGGCGTCTGCAAGGGATTTCTCAAACCGGAGATGCTGGTCATCGTGGACGAAGAGGGCCGCAAACTCCAGGGCGATCTCAATCCCTCCTCGGAGTTGGCCATGCATGTGACCATCTATCGACTCCGCCCCGATGTCAACGCCGTCGTCCACGCTCATCCCCCGGTGGGGACGGGGTTCGCCGCATCGGGCATTCCGCTGACCAAGCCATTGGTCTCCGAGGTCGTGCTCACGCTGGGGTGCATTCCATTGGCCGAGTACGGGACGCCGACGACGGAAGAACTGGCCCAGGCCATTACACCCTATGTGCCGCACTACGATGCCTTGTTGCTGGCCAATCATGGCGCCCTCACCTACGGTGCTGATCTGGAAGATGCCTATTTCAAGATGGAAACATTGGAACATTTTGCCCGCATCGCCCTGGTCGCTCACCTGCTCGGCCAGGAGAGGCCTCTGCCTCCAGAAGCGGTCAGCAAGCTGTTCCAGATTCGCCAACGCGCCGGGCGAACCTCTCCGACACCATCGCTTTGCCAGGTCCCCACGCCCTCGGGGCGCGCGACCGAGGGACCGGCCAACGCCAATGATCGGATC
This sequence comes from Acidobacteriota bacterium, assembly GCA_003696865.1. Classification (GTDB taxonomy): domain Bacteria; phylum Acidobacteriota; class Blastocatellia; order HR10; family J050; genus J050. The sequence goes on from RFHM01000101.1 coordinate 5,065, forward strand.
ACGTTGACGCGACGCCAACTGGTCGATCTCATCGCCGAGTCCATTGAGGCCACGCTGGCGGCCCTCATCGACGAGAACCGATCTTCGACCTGAGGTCGGTCGGCGCCGTCCGGGAGAGCAGCGGGTGGGGTATTTGGACTTGCTTCCACTTCTCGTCATCCTTATGATATGGGCGAAGTAAATCTGAACAGAAGGTGAGGAGCAGATATGGATGCACTGGGCATGATCGAGACGCGTGGTCTGGTGGCCATGATCGAAGCCGCCGATGCCATGGTCAAGGCGGCCAACGTCTCGCTGGTTGGATATGAGAAGATCGGGGCGGGATATGTGACGGCCATCGTCCGAGGCGAGGTAGCGGCCGTGAAAGCGGCCACCGATGCCGGAGCGGCAGCGGCTCGTCGAGTGGGTGAACTGGTGAGCGTTCACGTCATTCCTCGCCCTCATCAGGCGGTGGACGAGGCGCTCCCGGTCAGTCTGAAAGGTCGCGAGCGATAACTCATGATCCTAGCACGAATCCTGGGAACGGTGGTGGCCACCAGAAAAGACGAACGCCTGCAGGGCAAGAAGCTCCTCGTCGTGCGACCGGTGACGGTGGAGGGAGAAGAGGAATCCGGTTATCTGGTCGCCGTCGACACGGTGGGGGCTGGATTTCGCGAGACGGTCCTCGTCGTTCAAGGCAGTTCGGCGCGGATGGCCACCGGCTGTAAGGACCGTCCCATCGATGCCGCCATCGTCGGGATCGTCGACACAGTGCAGGTGGAATC
>RFHM01000102.1 GCA_003696865.1 Acidobacteriota bacterium
AAGGGGTTATTACTCAACTTCGCACCGAGACGGGGGTCGTCACGCTGGCGCTGGTCAGATACTTGGCGGCTTCGGTGCTCTCGGTGATGTTTGTCATTCAACGAGAGCCCTTGTTAGAGCGGCTCACTATCGTGATGGCTGCCGTGGGCTTGGGAGCGAATGTCGCCGCGTGGGGGACGCGGGGTCTCATCGCGCAGCATTACCCGCTGACCAATCTCTACGATACGGCGCTGGCGCTCGGCGTGACGACGGCGACCGCCACGCTGGTGATGGCTGCCACCTATCGGCATCGGTTCATTGGCACGATCACCTTTCCCGTGGCAGCCATGTTCCTCATCTTAGCCAGCCTCTATGGGAACCAGCTCACCGAAATGCCGCCGGTCCTGGTCAGTTACTGGCGTCCTATTCACGTCAGCATCGCCATGACCGCCTATGGCGTCTGTGCGTTGACCTTTGCCCTCGGCATTCTCTATCTGCTCAAAGATGGCATGAAAACGGAGACGTTGGGCCTCTTCGTGATGCTGGTGCCGCTCTTGACTTACGTCTTTCTCTCCGGCGGGCAGATCCTCACCGATGGGGCGTTTGAGATCAGCCTCCTCATTCACGGGTCGCGCATCCCGATGAATGAGGCCAATACCGAATTCCTTCGAGCCACCATCCCCTATGTGGGCCAGTTGTTTCGGCTGGCCTTGGTCGGCTCGCTGGCCGTGATTCTTTGCTTTGCGGGCTATCTCATCACGCAGCGAGAGACCTGGAAAGCGGTCGGTCATTGGCTCGTCCGGGGACTCCTGGTCATCCAGGCGGTGGGGTTAGGCCTTTTGTTCTATGAGATGAAGGTCGCCTCACCGGTGGATCTCATCGTGCCCAGTCAACGAGCGCTGGTGCCCGCGGCGTGGTTGAATCAGTTCGGTCCGCAACTCGAGTTGCACTATCGGGGGAATCCCGTGGGGATCGCCTGCATTTTCGTGGCCGTAGCGGTGACCGGTTTCATTGCTCTTTTCGCCTGGAAGCGGGAACGCATCTTGGATGCCGTCCCTTCCCTGAGCACGCTCGACGACTTGACCTATAAGGCGGTGAGCGTTGCTTTTCCCCTTTTGGTGCTCATGACCATTACCGGAGCCGTATGGGCCAACGAGTCTTGGGGGCGATACTGGGGGTGGGATCCCAAGGAGATGTGGGCGTTCATCACCTGTTTGATCTACGCCGTTTTCCTCCACACGCGCATCGTACACGGATGGAAGGGGAGAAAAACGGCCCTGTTCGCCGTGGTGGGATTCATCTCGGTGATTTTCACCTATCTGGGGGTGAGTTTCATCCTGCCCGGCCTCCATTCTTATGCCACGCTGTAAACGGAATGGAGGGACCCCGATGCTCGCCGAGGTGAGGCGCAAGCAGATGTGACGTGGCCCGCTTGGCCGTCAGGCGGGCCCGATATTTCTCCGCCAGGTCCACTGCCCGGGGAATGGCGTCCAGCGCTTTGAGGAGCTGAAGGTCGATCTCATTGAGCGCTTGAGCCGCCGTCTCCAGCCCATAGGCGGCCGTGGCTACCTCGAATCGAATATACACCCGGGCGAACTCCCGATTCTTCTCCACAGTCGCTGCCGAGATGTGGAATTCACGTCTGTGGGCCAGAACGAACTTGGCAAAGGCGTCGAGCACGGCATCGGTGATCCGATATTCCTGGTCGCCGAGGACGTGATTGAACTCGATCTTCTCCACCCGATAGGCTTCCAGGCCGGGGATCAAGCCGGCCACCAGTTCTCGGGCAAAGGCAAAAATCGCTCCCTGCAGGCGGACCTGGTCTTCGGTCAACCGAGTAGCGGGAACGACGATATCGGGGGTGATCCCTCCGCCACCGTAAAAGGTGCGACCCGATTCGGAGTGGAAAGCGGGTCCCGATCGAGGCGGGGCCGTGGAAGGCGATGGACGAGCGCCGGGGCGATGTCGAGCGTAGTAGTCGTAAAAGGAGAGGTTGTCGTACGTGCGCTGAATCAATCGGCCGCTTGGCGTGAGGTATTTGGCCGTGGTCAAGGTCAATCCGGCTCCAAAGGGGAGCGGCATGATGGTTTGCACCAAGGCCTTACCAAAAGTAGGTTCCCCGACGACGAGTCCGCGATCGTGCTCTTGGATGGCCGCTGTGACGATCTCCGAGGCCGAGGCCGTGTTCTCGTTCACCAGGACGACCAAGGGAGTCAGATTGGGGTGCGGATTCCGCGAAGTATAGACCTTCTGGGTGGCGCGGCTCTTCTGAGTGAGGATGACCTGTCCCTGGGCGAGGAATTTCTCCGCCGTCCGTACAGCCTGATCGAGGAGTCCCCCCTGGTTATTCCGCAGGTCCAGGATGAGCGCCTTCATGCCCTGGGATTCCAGGCGACTCAGAGCCTGGGTGAGCTCTTCATCGGTCGTTGTGTTGAATCCGCGCTGAAGGCTGATGTAGCCGACGTCCTTGTGAAGGAGATAGGCGCTGGAGATGCTGGGTAGAGGAACGGCATCGCGGACGAGCTTGACGGTGCGCGGCTTTTTCTCGCCAGCGCGCAGGATTTGCACTTCCACGGCCGTCCCTCGCGGGCCGCGCAGCCGCGCCGAGACCTGAGCTGAGGGCCAGCCTTCGATCGACTCTCCGTTGATGGCCACGATTTGGTCTCCATAACGGAGGCCACCGCGATAGGCTGGCGTATCGGGGAAGGGAGCGAGAATGTAGACCTTCCCGTTCCGCGTGCCGATGGTGGCGCCGATGCCGAAATATTGACTGGTCTGCTCGATACGAAACCGGGCGAACTCTCGCTTGTCGTAATAGTGAGAGTGAGGGTCTAGGGTGTGGAGCATTCCCAGGATGGCCATTTTCGTGATCTGCTCGTAGTCGAGCTTATCGGCATAGTGCTCTTCCAACAAGACGACGGCATCGGCGAAATCGCGAAGGATGGTGTCCTCATCGGTCAGCGCCGGATCCCCGGTCACCGAGGACCAGGATGAGGCGAGCAACAATCCGAGCACCAGGAATGCGATGAGGATCTTGGAAGCTCGTTTCATAAGTGCGTTCGATGGCCGAATTCTCTCACCGATCATCGCTCTATTAAATCACACCCAGGGATGAGCAGGGAAGGGGAGTCAAACAGGGAAGTGATCGAAGATTTGTGATCCACGGCATGAGCGCTCCGAATTACTGTGGTGGAATTTCCTCCTGAATGATGTGTTTCAACTCCTGACGGAGCTTCTCGATTTCCCTGATCTTGGACTCGATGCGTTCGAAGAGAGCCGCCTGGGCCTTGATCCCTTCGCTGATCAGAAAAGCGGCGCTCTCGGAACGGCTCTTGAAAATACCCGTCTCGACGAGTTGATCGATGCGCTTCAACGCCTCGTCATTGACGCGCACCATGAGGGGGAAATCGCGGCCCGCGAGTGCCCGTTCCACGGCCTTGGAGATGGATTCGGGGATCTTGGCAGCAAACTCCCTGACCGACGCTGCCAGGTCGTCGATCGCCGTTTCCACGCGTCCGGTGGGCTCCTCGGCCGGTTCGGCTTTCCGGACCTCGATATGGGCCTTGTCCTGTTCTTCGGAACGTTCTTCGATAGTGATGTCAGGCTCTTTCATAAATCCTCATCCTCGCAGAGATGATGCACACCAAAACAGTGTATCACCTCCCCGAGAGAAGTCAATGTCCCGTTCCGGCACGGCGCTCCTGGTGAAGCCGGGCCACGAGATTGTTGGCCAGGAGCAGACTCTCAAACGTCCCCGCATCGGTCCACCACCCATCGAGAATATCGTAGGTCATCTGGCCGCGCTCGATGTAGGTGTTGTTGACGTCGGTGATTTCCAACTCGCCTCGTTGGCTGGGGGTTAGTCCGCGGATGATGTCAAAGACCTGAGCGTCGTAAAAATAAATCCCCGTCACGGCGTAGGGCGAGGCCGGGGTGGCCGGCTTCTCTTCGATACGAACGAGGCGGCCATTTTCGATGACCGGAACACCGAATCGCTGTGGGTCGGGGACTTCTTTCAGTAAGATCTTGGCGCCCGAACCCTGCTCGAGGAAGTTCTCCACATATCGGGTGATGGATTTCTCGATGATGTTATCGCCGAGAATGACGCAGAGGAGGCCACCGTCGGCAAAGTGCTCGGCCAAACCGAGCGCCTCGGCGATGCCCCCTTCCCCTTCCTGATAGGTGTAGTGGACGTGATGGAGGCCGAATTCCTTGCCGTTTCCCAGAAGTCGCAGGAAATCGCCGGCGTTATTGCCCCCGGTGACGATCAAAATATCTCGGATGCCCGCCTCCACCAGGGTTTGGATGGGATAGTAGATCATCGGTTTGTTGTACACCGGTAACAGGTGCTTGTTGGTCACCTTGGTCAACGGATAGAGCCGCGTCCCCAGTCCACCGGCCAAGACGACGCCCTTGATGTGTTTCGCCATAGCCGAAGCTCCTCAGTTGCTCGCAGTGTGAGGGCGTTATTTATCACAGAGCGGGGGGAAGTGCAAGAGGGGCGCGCCATCGGTGACACTCACCGGACGGCAATGCCCGAGGGGCGGGCGCGGTCGCTCCCGAGGTCGAAGGGCGAGGCCTCGATTTCAACGAGCCGCCGGCGCGTGAGCTGAAGAACGTGGAGGGTGTGTTCTCCGACGTCGGCAGCGAGAGCGAATGTTCCATTCGGATCAAAGACGATGGGCCGTAAGATCTCTCCCGAAGTGGGAAAAGGAGAGCGGGGATCTCGCTGCGGACGGCCGTTGAAGCCGATGCGGTAGAGATACACGCCGGCCTCTCCGGGCGCCGTTCCCAGCAGGAACTTCTGGTTGGGATCGATGGCCAGTCCGTGCAAGGGCCCACCAGATGAGCCCGGGAAGGGAGAACCAGGAAGGGGCGTCACATCGCCTTGCGCCGAGAGACGAAATCCCACAATCCCATCGGCCTCGGGACCCGTGGCATAGAGAAATCGATCATCTGGAGTGATGACCGAGATCTCGAGCGGCCACTCGGTTTGGCTCCGGGCCAGCGGCGTCACCACTCCTTCTGGTTCGATGCGATAGACGCTCACGGCATTCTCGCCAACGACGAACAGCCGCTCGCCCGTAGAATTCACCACCGCCGCCGCCGGTTCTCGCAGAGGACGCACATCGAACGGCGAGCCGGGAAGCGGAGTCAGTTGACCATCCGGAGCAATGGAGAAGATGCCGAGATCTCCCGAGACGAAATGACTCACAAAGAGGAGCGTTCCCTGAGGATTGGTCGCCAGAGCCACCGGGAGCCGACCGCCGGTCTCGAAGGGGGATCCATCGACGGGAGCGAGCGATCCATCGGCATGGATATCGAAAACGCTGATCGTATCGCTCGCCGTGTTGCACACGAACAGAAAATCCCGTGTTGTCCGGATGGTGGCATTGGAGAAAACACGGAACAGTGCGGCGGTCCCGCCATCGCCTCCCGTGGGGAAAGGAGAGCCGGGGATGGGGCTCAGCCTCCCTTCGGAATCCATCCGAAAGGCTGAGACGGTGTTGGGACGAGTCTCATTGTTGACATAAATGAACGGTGCTTGAGCCGGGGCGGGCTTCATCAAGAGCCAGACGACGACCGATAGCAGATAATAGGGCCATGGAGAAAGCATTCCCACTGCGGCCGATTTCATGGTGTGCGCTCCTCCCTCGAAGACGAGTTGAACAACCATGCTCTCAAGCTTAAATTCTCCGAGGACACTCCCTCAAGGGGGAACCCTTCGAAGGCAAAGCGAAACTCAACTACCGCGAAGTTGCGCCGAAGCCCGTCAGAGTCTTCGCCGGTCGTTGGCCTCATCGTCGCGCCCCTATCGGTTGTTCCCATCGTGGTTATCTCGGTATAGGCGACGCTCACCCACATGACCGGGTTGACTGTTGCCGGGCAACAGGCGATGTGCGCATGATAGGCGCGTTCGGATCTGCCTTCTGTTGCCTGCTCTCTTATCATCGCCAATATGGAATTGCAACTTGTGTGCCATAGGTCGAGGCCTGGAGGTGACAGAAGGCATGATGATTCAGAAGGCGGCCGGTTCGGTCATCGCCCGCTCGCTGTGGTATCTCAGTGGAGGACGACGAGGGCGGGCTCAAGATTGAAAACTCCCATTCATGGCGTGAATCATCCTTTTCACGCCTGAAACCGGCAGGGAGTCGTTCGTGGGCAGCGGCCGGTGCATGCCGGGGCAAATTAACCCTCAGATCGATTATGACTTATCGCTCGATCGTCGAGGGCTTCGTCTCATCCATGGGGAAGCGGCACGCTAGTTGCAACCAATAAGGGGCGAGAAATCGCAAAGCAATGAAGAGAGGAAGCAGATCGATGCGAGATCGAGAGACGAGATGGTCGAATATACGAGCGGATGCGAAAGTGGAGGTTGTGACTCGTCATGCTTGCGATTTCTAAAAACATTCTCAAGGAGGGACTATGAACATGTTGAGCACACTGTATGCCTTTCTCAGAAATGAAGAAGGGCAGAGTCTAGCCGAGTATGCGCTGATCTTGGTCTTGGTGAGTATCGCTGCGATTACCGCCTTGACCGCGCTGGGAGGCGATATTTCGAGCACCTTCAGCACGGTGAGTAGTACGCTTGGTGGCTAATTCCCAGCGCAAAACATAAGAGATAGTGCCATCGGCGGGCTCAACCCGGTGCTTGTGGCCTCTCTCCTCCTGTACCTTGATTGTGGCGCTGTGGTTCGTCCAGTACGGGCCACAGCTTTTTTTTCTTGAGAACTTCAACGGTAGCGATTGGAGAACGCCTCCCCCCTCACGCGCTTCTCTGCTGAAATGATCCCTTCAACATTTTGAAAAAAGCGTTTCACGGATGAAAAGACCGATGTCCGATGCATGGCGACGGCTCATGACCGGCGGCCGGATAACTCGTGCAGTGATGGCGACTTACCATTGTCAGCGGGGGATCACCGGTCAACCATCCATGCCTGTGGTACGGGGTTTGCGTCTGGGTGGGATGGAAAAGGCAGCCAAGAAAAGAGAAAAGATCAGAGGCTCGGTGAGAAGTTGAACGAGATGGAGAAACCGGAAGTGGTAGAACCAAGGAAGAAGGGCATGGACCGATCACAGGAAAGAGCCCTGTAGCTCGGCTCTGGGAGGAAAGCACATGACGTTGACCGTGACTATTCTCATCATCGCCGCCGTGGTGGCCGGATACACCGACTGGCGGACCCGCCGTATTCCCAATTGGCTCACGGCGGGGATGGCTGGATATGGGATCGTCTTTCACGCCTCCCGAGCGGGCTGGGAGGGCGTCTTGGCGAGTTTGAGTGGATTGGCCGTGGGCCTGGGGCTCCTGCTGATCCCTTACCTCCTCCGGGGATTGGGGGCGGGCGATGTGAAGTTCTTAGCCGCTGTAGGGAGTATTGTGGGCGTCACCGGGGTCCTGGTCGTGTTCGTGGCGGCCAGTGCCTTGGGAGCCGTTTTGGGCATTGTGGCCCTCAGCCGCAGGCAGAAGATGGAGCGGGCAGAGACCGAAGGACCGGCATCCGTCTCCATCCCTTATGGAGTGGCATTGTCGTTTGGCACATTAGTACTGACTGGCGTCCTGGCCGCCTGGTGGGGCCGGGCGTGAAGAAGGAGAGAACCTATGGGTAAAAAATCGGTCATCGTATTAGCTCTGGCCCTGATCTTCGGCGCCATCACGGCCATTGCCGTCAATCGCATTCTCAAGCAGCAAAAGGAGTCGAGCGACCTGGGCGAACTGGCTAACATTGTGGTGGCTGTCAGCCCCATCTCCGTAGGGCAAAAGATCACCGCTGACCAGGTTCGACTGGAGAAGTGGCCCAAGAGGATTTTGCCCGAGGGGGCGGTGGATGACATCGCCGAGGTCGTCGATCGGGTGGCCTTGGCTGAAGTGGCCATTGGCGAGCCGATTCTCAAATCGCGATTGGCGCCGGAGGGCTCGGCGGCGGGGTTGGCCGCCGTGATCCCGCCGGGCATGCGGGCCATGACGGTCAAAGTTGATGAGGTCATCGGTGTCGCCGGATTCGTTGCCCCCGGAACCTATGTGGATGTCGTGGCCACGGCGACCCCCAGTCTCGGCGAATCGACATCCCGGATCATCTTGCAGAACGTCAAGGTGCTGGCCAGTGGCAAGCAGATCGAAAACGGGCGGGATGGCGGGCCGGTGGAAGTCAAAACCGTCACCCTCCAGGTCACCCCCGAACAGGCCGAAGCTCTGGCTCTGGCCAGCACGGCGGGACGACTTCAGCTGGTGATGCGCAGTAGTGTGGACCAAAATGAAGTGCCGACAGATGGGGTGGACACGGCGGAGTTGTTCGGAAAGCGAATTGGTCGCGGTGTCGTTCGGCGCTCGCGAGGGGCTGGCCGCCGTCGGTCGAAGCCCAAGGCGGAGAAACCCGCGCCGCCATCCCCGTCAGCGACGGTGGAGTTGATTCGGGGAACGCAACGCACCACCGTCACATTCCAGTAGGTGGAGGTCATCATGAACACGTGGAGATTCAGAAGGCAGATGACGCAGATGTTGACCGTCGTCTTGGTTGGAGGGATCGCCTTTTTGCCGCCGGCTGCTCGGGCAGAGGGGATCACTCGGTATATCAAATTCAGTGAAGCTCAACAGCAAATGGTGGATCTCGTCGTCCACGTCAACCGCTCGGTGATCATCACCTTTGATCAGCCCTTAGCGCGCGTCTCGTTCGCCGATCCATCGATTGCCGAGGCCGTGGTCATTTCGCCCACCCAACTCTTGCTCAACGGGAAAGAGGTCGGCGCATCCAGTATGCTGGCCTGGAGTGCGCGCCAACCGGATCAGCCGGTGGCTTTCACCGTGCGCGTGGTGGCCGACATCGAGCCGGTCATCGAGCAGGTTCGGCGACTGTTTCCCGATGAATCGCTGAATATCACGCAGCTTGGTGGGCGCGTCATTTTGTCGGGTACGGTGAGCTCCCAGGAAGTCATCGAGCGGATCCTTCCCTTGTTTGAGGGCGCGGGCGTGAAGGTGGTGAACCTGACCTCCGTGCCCGCTGAGGCGGCACCGGCTCAGGTGATGCTTCGCGTGCGCGTGGCCGAAGTGAATCGGCGCGTGCTGAGGGATCTGGGAGCGACCTATTCCTTGTTCAATCCCTTGGCTCCCCGGACGCAAAATGAAGCGGTGGTCGGACCCAATGTGTTCAATTCGCCATCGGCCCGCTTTGCCAACCGTCCAATTGGGCCGGACTTCACGTTCAGCGATGCTGTCAATCTGTTCGTCTTCAATCCGGGGACGAGTCTGGGGGCGTTCATTCGAGCGTTGAAGCAACGCAATGCCTTTCGCTCGCTGGCCGAACCGAATATCATCGTCGTCGATGGCCAGGAAGCCAGCTTCCTGGCCGGAGGCGAATTCCCCTTCGCCGTCGTGCAACCGTCCAGCGCGGGCACATCCATTACCATCCAGTTCAAGGAGTTCGGCGTACGACTCAAATTCACGCCTCACATCATCGGGGATCGCATTCGACTCGAACTGGAACCCGAGGTCAGCGCCTTGGACTTTTCCAACGCCCTTCAGTTGGCGGGCTTCGTCGTGCCCAGCCTGCGCACGCGTCGCGCCCGAACGACGGTGGAGCTGGCCGATGGGCAGAGTTTCGCCCTGGCCGGGCTGTTGTCCAATGACATGACCAAGATCAGTTCGAAGGTTCCTCTGCTTGGCGACATCCCGGTGATCGGTCATCTGTTTCGCAGCCAATCCTATATCAAGAACGAGACGGAGTTGGTATTCCTCTGCACGACGCGACTGGTCAAACCGCTGGAGCCGGATGAGGTGCCCCCGTTGCCTGGCGTGGAGTCCTCGTCCTCCGGCGGATTGGAGGGCGTCTTCGGTCATCACGTTCCGGCGGCCGCGCCTCAAGAAGAAGCGCCGGGAACAAAAAGTCAGAAGCCCGAGGTGGAAGGCGAGAAGCCGAAGAACGAGAAGCCGAAGAAATAGAAGGTCGACGGGCCCGAGGAGCGGAGACCGGAAAAAGTGAGGGTCGCCCGCTCGCCCGAGCAATCGGTCACCTGAGACGGAGGAGATATGCTCACATCGCCGATTTCCATGGTCATCATTGGTAAGGACCCGCAGGAGCGCAGCATGACGCGCGCGCAGTTGCTCTCCAGTGGGAAGGTACACGTGGTGGCCGAGAGTTCCGACTTCAGCCGGGCCACCGAGCTGATCGAGCAGTTCCGGCCGCACAGTGCGCTGGTGATCCTCAATGGGGACAACGAGCAGCCGTTGGAATTGATCCAGTATATTCGTCGCCAATTTCCGTCCACCGCCGTCGTCTGTACGGGAACGGATATTCCCTCTTCGGTTATCGTCAAGTCTTTCCGCTCTGGGGCGACGGAGTTTCTCTGTCAACCGTTGAAGCCGGAAGAGATCGAACAAGTCCTGGCCAAGATCAGAGCTCTTCAGGGCGAGGACGCCTTCGAGAACCAAGTGGGACGAGTGATCACCATCTATAGCAGCCGCGGGGGGACTGGCGTGACGACGTTGAGCGTCAACCTCGCCACGGCCATCCATCATGTGGCTCACGAAGGCGCCGTACTGGTCGATTTGAATCTCCAATACGGGGCCATTCCCCTGTTCTTCGGCCTCGACCCCGAGTATACCATCGCCGATGTGGTGCGGAATCAGGATCGGCTCGATGCCCAGTTGCTCAAAAGTTTCCTGTTGCGCACCAGCGATAAGCTCTACTGCCTGCCGGCTCCACTCCGCGTGGAAGAGGCCGATGACGTTCAACCGAGTCATGTG
>RFHM01000103.1 GCA_003696865.1 Acidobacteriota bacterium
CTCCAGGGGTGGCTCCGTTTCTCTCTATTCTCAATGGCCGCACCACGCTGCCGCATCATGGACGACTCGCGGACGGCGCGTTTCGATTCAGCGACTGGCGAGTCGACCGCCGGCCGGGTATCATCTCTCGGTCGCCCATGCCCATGGAGTGAGGAAGCTCATGGTCCGATTCATTCCCGATTTCTCGCAACGGTCCACAGAACGCGAGATCATGGATGGAGGAGAGTATACCGCCGAGGAAGCTCGACAGGCCTATCGGGATTTGAGGCGCGTCAATAAATATCTCGGTGGCCGAGCGGCCTTACTCGGTCATCTCATGCCCCTCATCGCCGCCTGCTCGTCGCGTCCGGTCACCATTTTGGACATCGGGACGGGTTCTGCTGATATTCCTCAAGCCGTGGTGCGAATGGCCCGCCGGAGAGCCCTTGACGTTCGCATCGTGGCTCTGGATACCAACCCACTGGCCCTGGAGATGGCTCGGCAGGAGATCGCCGCCTTTCCGGAGATCTCACTGGTACGCGCTGATGCCTTCCACCTGCCGTTTCCCGATCGGTCATTCGATCTGGTCATGGCGTCTGAATTCCTTCACCACCTGACGACCGAGGAGGCGGTGACATTCATCCGTCGCCTCCACCGGATGGCCCGAGTCGCTTTTGTGATCAACGACCTGCGTCGCCATCCTGTCCCCTATTACAGCTTCTGGCTGCTGTCACATCTGTTCACCAAAAATCGTCTCATCCGAAACGATGGATTGATTTCCATCCTGCGCGGGTTCACCAGGCGCGATGTGGACGACCTTCGGCGACGATCCGGGTTGCGTGGACTCTCCACATATTTTCATTTTCCCTATCGGATCGTCATCGTGGGCCGGCACGGATGAGCGAGAGAAGGGATCGAGCGAGGCCTCGTCCCCGGGCTTTGACAATCGAAGGTTCGTTTCCGTAATCTTTTCACTTCGACGAACCGTCTCAGGGAGGACAGGCACGTATGCCACTTTACGAATACGAATGCAAAAGCTGTGGCACGCGCTTCGAGCAATTGATCTCCGATCGCCGGGCCAAGGTGAGGTGCAAGGCCTGTGGCGATCCCAGGGTCGTCCGCGTGTTGTCGACGTTCGCCGTCATCTCGCCCGCGGCGGAGGCCTCGAGTCAGGCTGAGCCGGGGCCGTGCGGCGTGTGTGGAGCACCACAACGGAGAATGTGCGAGACGGCCGAGCGATGAGGAGAAGCCTCGATGTCAACGATGAAAGCCATTCGCGTCGAACAATTGGGTGGACCGGAGGTCCTCCAGGTCACCGATGTCCCCAAACCGAATCCTGGTCCCGGAGAAGTCCTCATTCAGGTAGCGGCGGCCAGCGTCAATTATGCCGACACGATGCAGCGCCGAGGCACCTATCCCGGTGGACCGGAACCACCATTCATTCCCGGTCTGGAAGTCGCCGGTCACATCGTCGCCCGTGGCGACGGCGTCCATGACGTCGAAGAAGGCCAGCCGGTCATGACGTTCACCGGGGGACGCGGATATGCGGAGTTCGTCGTCGTTCCCGCCCACCTGGTCATGCCGTTGCCCGAAGGCTACAGTCTGGAAGAGGCGGCGGCCTTCCCGATCGTGTTTCTGACGGCGTATTTCGCCCTGAAATCATTCGGTCGATTGGCGGCCGGAGAATCGGTTTTGATTCATGCTGCCGCCGGTGGTGTCGGGACGGCGGCCGTTCAATTAGCCAAGCAGATGGGCGCCCGGGTTTTCGCTACGGCGAGTTCCGAAGAAAAGCTTCAGCGCGTTCGAGAACTGGGCGCCGATGAGCTCATCAACTACAAGGAGCAAGATTTCGCCGAGATCGTCCGTCGCATCACCGGTGGGCGGGGCGTTGATCTCATTCTCGAGATGGTCGGTGGTGAGGTGTTCCAGAAGAGCATCGACGCCCTGGCGCCATTCGGCCGGCTCGTGACCTACGGCATCGCCGGTGGCCGACCCGCTTCGGTGACCAATCGACAGCTCATTCTCAACAATCTCACCGTGACCGGCGTCAACCTCAATTTGATCGCTCGCACGCCCCGACTGGCTACGACGATGCGGGAGCTCATCGAGTTCATTCGAGGGACTCGGATTCGTCCCATTATCGGTCACATCTTCGACCTCAGCCAGGCTGCCGAAGCTCATCGCCTCCTGGAGAGTCGAGAGAGCTTTGGCAAGATCATTCTGAAACCCGGTCTCCTGGCATCGGCGACGACTCATCAGTGATTACCGATGGCGTTTGACTGAGTAGCGCGTGCTCATCACCAAGCCCCAATCGTCGACGATGATGCACCTGAAAAACAAAGTGGCGCTCGTCACCGGCGCGTCGCGCGGAATCGGTCGGGCGATGGCGCGTCGTTTCGCCGATGAAGGGGCCGATCTCGTCATCTGCGCCCGCCACCGGGAGGCCCTGCTGGAGGTGGCGCGAGACATCGAGACTCAAGGAAGGCGCGTCATCGCCCAAGTGGCGGATGTTGGCGACCGCCATGACGTCCACCGACTGGTAGAAACGGCGCTGGAGACGTTCCATCGTATTGATGTGTTGGTCAACAATGCCAGCATCCTCGGTCCTCGTGTCGAACTGGTGGAGTACCCCTATGAGGAATGGGAACGAGTGCTCCGCATCAATCTGACGGGGACGTTTCTCATCACGCAAGCCGTCGCTCGACATATGATGGAACGGAAACAGGGCTCGATCATCAACGTCAGCTCTGGCGTGGGCGTGGAGGGACGACCGCGCTGGGGAGCCTACTCGGTATCCAAATTCGGCGTAGAGGCTCTCACGCAAATCTGGTCACAAGAGCTTCGTCCCCATCATATTCGCGTCAATGTGGTCAATCCCGGTCGGGTGAGAACGGCGATGCGGCGGGCCGCCTATCCGGACGAAGATCCCAATACCTTGCCGCGACCAGAAGAGATCCTCGATGTGTTCGTCTATCTCGCGTCTGACGAGAGTCGCGCCATTACCGGTCGACGATTTCAGGCACAGGAATTCGAATGGCCGGAAACGGAGCAAAGAGAGGAATGGCATTGATGCGTCGTCATGGTGATGTCGGCGCCGATCATTTCACATTCAAGATAGAACACTATCTGACAAGGAGGGAACCATGAACCTGATCGAACCCATCTTGATGGAACTTTCACGAGAAGCAGAGACAACGCGGAAGATGCTGGAACGCGTCCCCCCGGAGCATCTCGGCTGGAAACCTCATGAAAAGTCGATGAGCCTGGCCCGCCTGGCCACGCATATCGCCGAAATTCCCGGATGGGCGCCCATCGTCCTCCAGCAGGATGCTTTCGTCCTGAGCGACGATTATACGCCGGCGGTGGCCGGCGATGTGGCCGAGTTGCTGGAGATGTTCGACAAGAATGTGGCCGCCGCCTCCGAAGCGATGAAGGATCAGCCCAACGAGCGCCTGCTGGCCACCTGGCAGCTCAAGCGAGGGGAAGACGTCCTGCTGGAGATGCCTCGCGTAGCGGCTATCCGTGGATTACTGCTCAACCACATGATTCACCATCGCGGGCAACTCTCCGTTTATCTGCGGTTGAAGAACGTGCCGTTGCCACCAGTGTATGGACCGACGGCCGATGAAGGAATCTAATACGTGGCTCGATGAATTCGCGCCGGAAGGAACTGGACGGGGAGCGCCGTCAGCCCAGATCGGCGCTCCCCTGCTGGAAAAGGCGACGTTCCTCGTGATAGTATTGAGGCTCTGAGAGAGCGGAGACGCGAGACCATGGTGATCAAAGTGGGATTGGGACAGATTAAACCTGCTCTGGGCGATGTCAAGCGCAATCTGGAAACCCACCTCAAAGTGATCGAACAAGCGGCAGCGGCCAACGTTGATTTGCTCGTGTTTCCCGAACTCTCATTGACCGGCTATTACTTGCAGGATCTCGTCCCCGAGGTGGCTCTCGATCCGGAAAACTCCGACGTGCTCCAGCAACTGATCGACCTCAGCCACCGTACCAATGTGGATCTGGTGGTCGGTTTCGTCGAAGTCGCCGCCGATTATCGCTTCTTCAACTCCGCGGCCTACCTGAGTCAAGGGCGACTCGTTCACATTCACCGAAAGATTTACCTCCCCACGTATGGCATGTTCGATGAGAGTCGCTATCTGGCGGCGGGCGAAGTGTTGCGGGCGTTCGACACTCGATTCGGGCGCATGGGCATTCTGATCTGCGAGGACCTCTGGCACCCATCCACTCTCTATCTCATGGCCCACGATGGAGCTCATGTGCTCATCGCCGTCTCGGCCAGCCCGGGACGCGGTCTGCGGCGTCCCGATCAACTGGGCAGCGCCTATGCCTGGGAGTCCATCAACCGCTCGGCGGCGCAGTCATACATGCTCTATGTCGTCTACGTCAATCGCGTCGGCTTTGAAGATGGAGCCATGTTTTCCGGGGGCTCGGAACTCGTTGATCCTTTTGGCCGCTGCCTGGTCAAAGCGAAGACGTTTGACGAAGACCTTTGCTTCGGCGAGATTGATGCTCTGGAGGTACGTCGCGCCCGCACGCTCTACCCTCTGCTCCGGGATGAGCGACTGGATCTGACTTTGCGGGAACTGCAGCGCATATACGCCCGACGGCATCAGTTGGAGTGAGCCCATCTATGGTCCAAGATCCGGATACACCGGTGGAGAAATTCAATCCGGCGTTAGCCACCGAATCCATCACCCGATTCATTCGCGACGAGGTGACCAAGGTGGGATTCACTCGCGGCGTAGTCGGCGTCTCGGGCGGCATCGACTCGGCGGTGGTCGCTTTCCTGACGGCGCGGGCGCTGGGCGCGGAGAATACCTACTGTATTTCCCTGCCCTATAAAAAGCACGACCCTTCAGCGCGGGCCGATGCCGAAGCAATTGCCCATGCTCTGGGCGCGCCTTTCCAGACGGTGGATATCGCTCCCATGGTCGATGCCTATTTCGCTCACTTCCCCGAAGCCGATCACATCAGGCGGGGCAACGTCATGGCGCGGATGCGCATGATCGTGCTCTACGATCTCTCGCGCGTCCATCGCGCGCTGGTCATTGGCACCAGCAACAAGACGGAGGCGCTGATCGGCTACACGACCCTCTGGGGCGATATGGCGGCGGCCCTGTGGCCCATCGGCGACATCTATAAGACGGAAGTGCGCATCCTGGCCCGTTTCCTCGGCGTGCCCGAACGCATCATCTCCAAACCACCCACGGCGGGACTCTGGGAGGGGCAGACCGACGAAGGCGAACTGGGCATGTCCTACGAAGAGATCGATGCCATCCTGGTGGAGCTCGTGGATAAGCGCATTCCGAAGGATGTCCTTCCCGAACGCGGGTTCGATCGGGAGAAGGTCGAGCGCGTCTACGAGATGATGCGCGCCTCTCAATTCAAGCGCCGTATGCCGTTACTGCCCAAAGTCTCCACTCGCTCAATCAACCATGACTTCAAATACAAGCGCGATTGGGGACGCTAATGAACGAGCGCGTTGAGATGGGCGCAATGAGGCCATAACGCTCATTCATAGCCGGTATGATCATCGAGAGAACTATCCAATGTGAACCGATGGTGGTCGTGTATCACTCCTCTGGGGGAAATGCGCTATGAGGAAGATGGTGAGCACGAGCGAACACTCCTTCTGCTTCACATCGCTCTTGATCGGCGTGGTACTCGGTTTCTTCTGTTTCACCATCCCTCCAATCGGCATCGCTACGACGTGGGAGCGGAGAGCGCCAGTGTCGTCGGGCCAACGAGGAAAGTGGATCACCGGCTCGGTCATCGATGTGACGAGCGGTCGGGCGATAGTCGGCGCGCGCATTGATATCTTCAAACGCATTGTGGACGTGCGCCCGGATGGAACACAACGGCTCCATCCGCTCTCGGCATCCATCCCACTCGGCACGACGCTCACGGATGATGAAGGACGATTCGCCTTTCGCCTTCCTTCGGGGAATCCGACCTCCTTCCTCGCCCTCTCCATTCGTGCTGAGGGATATTGGAGCGCGTGGGTGGCATTGATTCGCGTGGACTCCGGTCTCATCCCACCCATCGATGTGGAAATGGTGCGCGTCGCTCTCACCAGGCCGGAACTCGCGCTCTGGGCGCGGCGATGGGGGCGATTGAAGGAGAGACTGTATCAACAGCATCCATCTTTCGATCAGGCAGTGGACCTCCGGACCTGGTTCACGCCAGCCCCGAGGCCGACGCTCGACAAGGGTGCGCTGCTCGCCCAGGACCATCCCACCTATCCGGTCCCCGATGACGTGTATGTCGTCGATCTGGCCGGATTCACCGGATTCATCGATCTGGACGAATTCATCGCCGGCGTGGTGTCGATTGAGATGGGCGATGGCTTCCCTCTGGAAGCCCTGAAAGCGCAGGCCGTCGCCGCCAGGAGTTTCGCTGTGGAGCGATTCCATCGCACGGGCGTGGCCAATGGCGGACAAGCGTATACGCCGCGCATCGGCAGCAAGAGCCTCACCGCCACCATCAATACGAGCAAGGTTGTGATGCTCTACGACGAGGGCGTGATCGTGGCCCTGTTTTCTGCCCGATGTAATGGCGACTTCACGTTGAACAGCGAAGATGGTCTCTCGGGAACATCGACCTGCATCGTGGGCGGTCTGGGAGTTGGCCGATTGCCGTATGCCCGCTCGCGCCCCTGCAGTGGGCACATTAATTGCTCGCAAACCTCCGAGCGGTGCTGCGAAGTGTTCGTCGAAGGACGACTTCAGTACATTCACGGACATGGTGTGGGACTCTGTCAGCGAGGAGCCCAGGAATTTGCCGGGCGCGATGGATGGGACTGGCGGGACATTCTCACCGACTATTATACGGACATCGCCTTAGCCAATGCCCCGGGATTCACCATCGGTGTGACCGTCACCACGACGGCGAATCTCAACGTCAGAGAGACGCCATGTGGCCGTCGCCTGACGACCGTGCCCCGTGGGATGCGCGGCATGATCATCAACGGCCCCGAGCGTCCCTTTTGTGATCTGGCCGCGCCCTATTCGTTCTTCACCTGGTGGCAGGTCGTCTATGAGGACGGTACCGTCGGATGGTCAGTGGAAGATTATCTGCGGAAGACGAACGCCCCCGACTCATCGAGGGAGTGAACCGGCGCGTCGCCATCCTGGAGACGAGGGAGTGCCTCTCCGTCGATGGACGAGAGCGCGTCTCAAAAGATGCGCTTGGTCCTCGTCCAGACCTCATGAATCCAGTCGGTGAGCGTATGCGAAGCGGCTCCCCACCAAAGCCCGAAAAATGCGGCCACCAGATAACGGCGATCGATGGCCTGCCATACCTTCCATATGCGTTTGCTCAACTCGGCGAGATCGGGGTGTGCCCGAATGTGTGGATCGAGCCATTGATTGAGGAACAAGAGAATGCCGGCCAGCAGAATGAGCATGATGGCGAAATAGAGCACGCGGATGGCCGTGCCCAGGATGATGCCATGAGAGAGGCGCGACCGATGCCGGAAAATGAACTGATAGGGCCACCAGATGAATCGGAACGGGCCCCAGCGGGCGTACTGTTTGCTTTCGATGTCCAGATCGGGACCGAACATGAATCCGGCAAAGAGCATCGCCCCTGTGGTCACCACCGAGAGATCGACGCTCCCGGTGATGCTGAAAGCGACGAGGAACGTCGGAGGTACCAGAATCAACGTGATGGTGTCGTGTATTCTTGCCGACGGCATAAAACCATTGGAGAATTATTCTGTCACACTCGTGCGATGAGCGAAAGCTCCCCGCGCGGCCCATCACCGAGGTCCTCATGAGCCACCATCGATTCAGAATCGACATCCTCAACGTGCTCCTCATTTTCGTCCCCGTGAGCCTCATTTTGCACCTGCTCCACATCGATCCCGTCTGGGTGTTCGTCACTGCGGCATTGGCCATCGTCCCACTGGCCGGTCTGATGGGCAGAGCGACCGAGCGTCTCGCCGAACGGGTGGGCGCTGGCTGGGGTGGTTTGCTCAACGCCTCGTTCGGAAATGCCGCCGAACTCATCATCGCCGTGATGGCGCTCCGCGCCGGATTACACGATGTGGTGAAAGCTTCCATCACCGGTTCGATCATCGGCAATGTCCTGTTGGTGCTGGGCCTCAGCTTTCTCATTGGCGGCTTGAGGTTCCACCGCCAAACGTTCAATCGGACGGCGGCGGGCATGGGGGCAACATTACTGGCACTGAGCGCCATTGCGCTGCTCGTGCCGGCCATCTTCCACTTCATCGTGCGGGGCCATCCCCAGGCCCACGAACAGGAACTCAGTTTCGAGATCGCCGTGGTGCTGTTCATCACCTATCTGTTGAGCCTGGTCTTCACATTGCGAACCCACAAGCACTTGTATGGTCAACCGCTCCCCTCCACCCAGGACGATCCCACAGGCCGGGCCGGATGGAGCAACGGGCGATCCCTGATCATTCTTCTGGTAGCGGCCACTCTGGTTGTGCTCATGAGCGAACTCCTGGTCGATGCCGTTCGGCCCACCGCCGAAGCCCTGGGCATGACCGAAGTATTCATCGGCGTGATTCTGGTGGCCATCATCGGGAACGCTGCCGAGCACAGTACGGCTGTGCTCATGGCGGCCAGGAATCACATGGACTTGGCTCTCCATATCGCCGTGGGATCGAGTACGCAAATCGCCCTGTTTGTGGCACCGGTCCTGGTGTTCCTGAGTTATTCGTTCGGCTCACCGATGAATTTGATCTTCACGACGTTCGAGGTCGTGTCGGTGGCCGTCTCGGTGGGCATCGTCAGTCTCGTGGCCATGGATGGGGAATCCAACTGGATGGAAGGAGTGCAACTGCTGGCCGTCTATGCTATCCTCGCTCTGGCTTTTTACTTTCTGCCCTCGCCCCAGGTATAATGTGCCTCTGTCATGATCGGGGAAACGCACTCATGAAAAGGACGGCGATCCTCACCACAACGCTCCTCGCCCTCGCCTGCACGGCAGTTGGGTTCGTTCAACGCACAACTTCCGATCTACGCCAACAGACGTTCGAACTCGTTTGGCGCCGGGTCAAAGAGAAACACTACGACCCGCAGCTCAACGGCGTGGATTGGGATGCCATTCACGAAAAATACGCGCCCCTGGTGGCGGCCGCCCGAAGCGATGACGAATTTTATGCTCTTCTGAATCAGATGCTGGGCGAATTGCATCAATCTCACTTCGCCGTCATTCCTCCATCGGTCACCATTGACGAAGATGCAGAAGCGGGAGCGTCGGAAACACCGCCTTCCGAGGCGCGCTCTGATCGCCGCGCTGATCACGATGCCGAGGTGGGACTGACCGTCCAATGGGTCGAAGATCAACCGGTCATTACGCGCGTTGAAGAGCGTTCGCCAGCCGCTCGGGCGGGGCTGCGTCCCGGATTCGTGGTCACTCACATCGATGGGGAACCGGTGAACGAGCTATGGGAAAAGCTGGCTCTTCGAAAGGTGCGCCCGGTGGAAAGGCGCTCCCTGTTCATGCGCCGCATCGACCGTCGACTTCGCGGACCGGCCGGTTCGACGGTTGGAATCAGTTATCTCGATGAGCGTGACCGCCCTCATACGGTGACGTTGAAACGGCAACGCTCCGATGGGCGTCCGGTCAAATTCGGCCAATTACCCGTCATCTTCACCAAGATAGAGGCACGGCGACTGGCGCACGGCATCGGCTACTTGCGATTCAACGCCTTCATGATGCCGTTGCTCGAAGAGATTCGACGGGCCATCCGATCGTTTCACGACGCACCGGGGATCATCATCGACCTTCGAGGCAATCCCGGCGGTCTGGGCAGCATGGCCACGGCCGTGGCGCGCCTGTTTTACGAGAAACGAACACTGTTGGGCACGATGAAGTTGCGACGGGGCGAGATTCGGTTCGCCGTGTTCCCGGCGCCGGACGCCTATTCCGGTCCCGTGGTCATCCTCACCGATGAAGGAACGGCCAGCACATCGGAGATTCTCGCCGGGGGAATGCAAGAGACGGGGCGAGCCATCGTCGTCGGGCGGCCCTCGTTGGGCGCCGTCCTCCCCTCGGTCATCGAGAAGCTCCCCACGGGAGCACGACTCCAATATGCCATTGCCGATTTCAAAACGCCAGGAGGCCTTCTGCTCGAAGGTCGTGGCGTGTACCCGGACGTCCCTGTCGAGCTCACCCGTCACGATCTCCTGACGCAATCCGATCCCATCCTGGAGCGAGCCATATCGGTGATTGTGCATCGACGGCCCGCCAGGAAGGCCTCTGCCGCCGGGGATCAATCTCACTGAGGAGGAAACGCGATGAAAGTGGCATTCCCTATCGTGATCGCGCTCGCCTGTCTCGCCTGGCCACTTCAGGGATGGGCTCAGCGAGCCGACGCCCAGGGGGCGACGACCAAAAAGCTCGACCTCACCGCCGATGAGGTGCTGGAGAAGTTCGTCGAAGCAACGGGGGGACGCCAGGCGTATGAGAAACTCACCAGTTTCGTCGCCCATGGAACGCTGGAGATCCCTGCGCAAGGCATTCGCGGAACCATTCGGATCTACGCCAAGGCGCCGAACAAGCTCCTCGTCATCCAAACCGTCGAGGGGATAGGCCAACTCCAGCAAGGTTATGATGGCCGGGTGGCCTGGAGCCGGGATCCTTTTCAAGGTCTCCGCGAAATGGACGGCGTCGAGCTGGCCAATTTCAAGCGCGAAGCGACATTCAACGCCGAACTGAAATGGCGGGAGCTCTACGAGAAGGTCGAACTCATCGGCACCGAGAAAGTGGGAGATCGCCAGGCCTATGTCATTCGTTTGACGCCTCGCCTCGGTCGCCCGATCACTCAATACTACGACAAAGAAACGTTCTTGCTGTTGCGCCAGGATTCGGTCTATGAGGGCCCCCAAGGAACGATTCCCGGCCAGGAGTACTTCTCCGATTATCGAGAGGTGAGTGGCGTGAAGGTTCCGTTCCGGGTGATCCAGAAAAGCTCCCTCGGCGAAGCCGTCATGAGCCTCACCGACATCGAACCGAACGTGGAGATCGACGACGCTCGGTTCGCTAAACCGACGGTCAACGACGAACGAGAGACGCGCCGGGGAAAGGAGAAAGGGACTTTATAGCCCGGTGAATTCTTGCGCTGATTTCATCGCGAAATGCGTCCATCGATTCACCCGCAAGCACGCCTGTTCGACGAGTGTGCCGACCTCTACCGGCAATACCGCCCCCCATATCCAGAGGCGGCCATCACGGTCATCTCCGCCAGACTGAATGTGTCCCCGAACGGATGGATCTGCGACCTGGGGGCGGGACCGGGCACGCTGAGCTTCCTCTTGGCCGAACGAGGCTATCGCCTGCTGGCCGTGGAACCGCTGGAGGCCATGCGCGTCTGTGGCGCCCGGTGGGCCCGGGAGCGCCAACTCCCGGTGACCTTCGTCGGCGGGCAAGCCGAAGCCATCCCCCTCGCCGACGGCTCGGTCCAGGCCGTAGTCTGTGGACAGGCGTTCCATTGGTTCCAGACCGGGCGCGCGCTCGCCGAGATCGGGCGCGTGCTCGCGCCGGCCGGTGGCCTGGCGCTGCTCTGGAACAATCGCGACTGGCAACACATCCCTTGGTTGGCTCGACTGGAACGCCTGTTGATGAAATACAATCCTCACTATACGCCGAATTATCGCGCTCGCGATTGGTCTCGGGTGTTGAATGAGACGCGCCTCTTCACCCGAACCGTGCGATGGGAGTTCGTCCGCGACACCGAGGTCGCGCCCGAACACATACTCGGTCTCATCGAATCGCTCTCCTACGTCCGCATTCTGCCCGACGAGCACCGTCAGCGACTCAAGCAGGAGTTGGCGACATTGCTGAACGGGGAATGCCTCTCGAGGCGCCGCTCGACGCTCCCGTTGAGATACCGCACGGAACTCTACCTGGCCGAGAAACGCTGAACTTCACCGAGCACTGGCTCAGGGAGTCTCGTTCTGGAACTGAGACGCACAACCGGCGCGGTGACCAGAACCCGAGGGTCGATCACCGAGACCCATCTCATAATGACCCACTCCTGAGCCCCATCCCCTGGTCATTTCGGCCACGCTCCGGACTCGGAATCCCCCTCTAGACTCCCCGCGCGGACTGCGGACGCCGAGACCCTCTCTTTTTGTTGTGGAAATCTCGGAGTGAGTTCACTATAATGACTCGTTCGATCGTATGTGTTGCCGCATGTGGGCGGCAAGCTGAGTGAAAGATCAAATGGACAGTCTATCAGAGGGTGGAGAGAAACATGAGCACATTCATCAAAGGTCTCGAAGGTGTTGTCGTTGCTCAGTCCCAGCTCAGTTATATCGATGGCCAGGCGGGGCAGTTGATTTATCGCGGCTACCACATTCACGATTTGGCAACCCACTCCAGTTTTGAGGAAGTAGCTTATCTGTTATGGAACGGGCGGTTGCCCACCAGGGCTGAACTCGACGATCTGAAACATCAGTTGGCGCTCAATCGCCAACTCCCCAATGGGCTGCTGGCTATTTTGCGCTCGTTCCCCACGACGGCGGCCCCTATGGCGGCGTTACGAACGGCGGTCTCGGCGGCCGCCATGTTCGATCCAGAGGCTGAGGATGTTTCTCTGGAGGCGAGTCGGCGAAAGGCCATTCGTCTGACGGCCCAGATCCCCACGATCGTGGCCGCCTATGAGCGATTGCGCCGGGGCGAGGAGCCCATCCTCCCCCGTGAGGACCTGGATCAGGCGGCGAACTATCTCTACATGCAGACGGGCCAGGTGCCTGATCCGGAGAATGCCCGAGCGTTGGATCGATATTTCATCTTGCTGGCCGATCATGGGATGAACGCCTCCACGTTCGCCGCCCGCGTGACGACGGGGACGCTGGCCGATATGCATTCGGCCATCACGTCGGCCATCGCCACTCTCAAAGGCCCGCTCCACGGCGGCGCCAACCAGAAAGCGATGGAAATGCTTCTTGAAATCGGCCAGCCCGACAAAGTGGATGATTACATCAAACGCGCACTGGCCGAGAAGCGCCGGATCATGGGGTTCGGACATCGCGTGTACAAGACGGAAGATCCGCGGGCTACTGTCCTCCGTCGCATGTCCAAGGAGTTGTGCGAGAAGATGGGCGCCACCAAGTGGTACGAGATTTCGCGGCGCATCGAAGAATTGGTGACCACCGAGAAGAAGATTTATCCTAACGTTGACTTCTACTCCGCCTCGGTACTCTATGTGTTGGGAATTCCGGTCGATCTCTTCACGCCGATGTTCGCCTGCAGTCGCATCGTCGGCTGGACGGCTCACGTGCTCGAACAGTTGGCCGACAATCGGTTGATTCGCCCCCGCGCCGAGTATGTGGGCCCGAAAGATCTCACGTACGTCCCCATCGACGAGCGGGGATGAACGGGGAGTGACGGGAGGCGCTGTTCACTCCCTTCGCCCAGGGAAAGAGAAAAAGAGACCCAGGGTGCACGCGCCGCCGAGGCGATCCCATCATCGCGTCCACCTTCACGTCTCACCCTCTCCGCGTAACCCCTCGAATCGTCGAATTGCCGCCCGCAGTCCATCGGGCAGAGGGATAGCCTTGCCCGCCTCGTAATCTACCCAGGCGACGACGGAGCTCCCATCGGCGACGAGCACATCCGTCCCCTGCCGATAGATCTCGTACTCCAGAGTGAAACTCCGATTCCCGATCTCGCTCACCCGCGCGCCGACGTCGAGCCAGGCGGGATAATGGACCTGCTGCTTGAACCGGCACGTGGCCGTGACCAGCGCCGGACCTTGACGATCGTGTTCCCTGTACTTCCATAACTCGATGGCCTCGAAATAACTCATGCGCGCCGACTCGCAATAGGTGAAGTACATGGCGTTGTTGACGTGCCCGAGGGCGTCCATGTCGCCCCACCGCACGGCGATGGAATGCCAGTGCTTGAAGTGCTCTCGCATAAGGTCATGTATTGTGGCTACCCGGAGATAGTCTGTC
Source organism: Acidobacteriota bacterium (assembly GCA_003696865.1). GTDB lineage: Bacteria > Acidobacteriota > Blastocatellia > HR10 > J050 > J050. Next base: position 13,929 of record RFHM01000103.1, read on the forward strand.
AACGACGACGGCTCCACTCCCGGCGAGAGCATGCGACCACCACTCTGATCATCTCATTCGGCGAACCCGACTGCAAATCCATCCCGAGTTCGCCTTCGCCGAGCGAAGGGCCTTTTGAGGATTAGTGTGCCCGTTCACTGACATCCTGCTTTTTGTGTCGCTAGCCTTGCCGTTTACCGATGAATCGTCTATGTTTTCCAACTTAGGGCAAAGTGAGTGGCTCTCGGGGTTGGCGTCCGCGATTCGTGTTGAGGGGCATGACGCAGCGGCGGTACAGGCTGGGGATGACTAAGCCATTTCCTGGAGGACGATCGTCCGCCCTCGTCTGGCGATGGTTCGAGCAACTCGCTTTGCCAATCCACATGGAGAAGGGTGAAAAACGATGAGCACTATTGCCGATAAAGATCTCAAAGACCTCCTCGGGGTGGAGGACATCGAGCTCAAGGAATGGATTGAGTCCCTGGAATATGTGCTGCAGCAAGAGGGACCCGAACGGGTCAAATTCCTCATGCGGCAGCTCCAAATCTATGCCCGGAAGGCGGGTATCGATCCTCCTTACACGGCGAATACGCCGTATATCAACACCATTCCCGTGGAACAACAACCCCCGTTCCCCGGCAGCCGAGAGATCGAGCGGCGCATCAAGAGCATCATCCGCTGGAACGCCATGGCCATGGTTGTGCGGGCCAATCGCGTGGAAGAAGGTATCGGCGGACATATCTCGACGTACGCGTCGGCGGCCACACTCTTCGAAGTGGGCTTCAATCACTTCTTCCGCGCCCGCAACGAACACCAGGAAGGCGATCTCGTCTACTTTCAGGGTCATGCTTCGCCGGGCATCTATGCCCGCGCCTTTCTCGAAGGTCGCTTGACCAAAGATCAGTTGGAGAATTTTCGCCGCGAACTTCAACCGGGCGGCGGACTCTCGTCCTATCCTCACCCCTGGTTGATGCCCAACTTCTGGCAATTCCCCACCGTGTCGATGGGATTGAGCCCCATCATGGCCATCTATCAGGCGCGCTTCAATCGGTACCTGGAAAACCGGGGATTGAAGAAACCCTCCGACGCCAAGGTCTGGGCGTTTCTCGGCGACGGCGAGATGGACGAGCCGGAAGCGCTCGGCTCGATCACCCTGGCGGCACGAGAGAAGCTGGACAACTTGATCTTCGTCATCAATTGTAATCTGCAGCGCCTCGATGGCCCGGTGCGCGGCAATGGGAAGATCATCCAGGAGCTGGAAGCCGCTTTCCGCGGAGCCGGCTGGAACGTCATCAAGGTCATCTGGGGCGATGATTGGGATCCTCTGCTGGCCAAAGATCATGAAGGCCTGTTGGTCAAGCGGATGGAGGAGGCCGTCGACGGCGATTATCAAAAGTACACGGTGGCCTCGGGGCGCTACATTCGCGAGCACTTCTTCGGCAAGTACCCGCAGTTACTGGAACTGGTCAAGCACCTCTCCGATGAGCAGCTGCGCAAGCTGCGGCGCGGCGGGCACGATCCGGAGAAAGTCTATGCCGCGTATAAAGCGGCCGTGGAGCATAAGGGCTCGCCCACGGTCATCCTGGCCAAGACGATCAAGGGCTATGGCCTCGGCGAGGCGGGCGAAGGTCGGAACATCACCCATCAGCAAAAGAAGTTGAACGAAGAAGAGCTGCGCGAATTTCGCGCTCGCTTCGGCATCCCCATCTCCGATGAGGAACTGGCCGAGACGCCCTTCTATAAGCCGCCGGATGACAGTCCGGAGATGCGCTACCTCCACGAGCGGCGGCGGGCGCTGGGCGGCTATCTTCCCAGCCGACAGGTTCAGTGCCAACCCCTCAAGCCTCCTCCGGAGGCGATCTTCGAAGAGTTCTACAAAGGGACCGATGGGCGCCCCGTGTCCACCACCATGGCCTACGTGCGGCTCCTTTCCAAACTCCTCCGCGACAAAGAGATTGGCAAGCTCGTCGTCCCCATCATCCCAGACGAGGCGCGAACGTTCGGTATGGAAGCGCTGTTCCGTCAGGTGGGCATCTATTCCAGCGTGGGCCAGCTCTACGAACCGGTCGATGCCGATACGCTCCTCTATTACAAGGAAGCCAAAGACGGACAGATTCTGGAAGAAGGGATCACCGAGGCTGGCGCCATGTCGTCGTTCATCGCTGCTGGTACGGCCTATGCGACGCACGGGATCAACACCATTCCCTTCTTCACGTTCTATTCCATGTTCGGCTTCCAGCGCATCGGCGATCTCATCTGGGCGGCGGGCGATATGCGCTGTCGGGGCTTTCTCGTCGGGGCGACGGCGGGCCGCACGACGTTGGCCGGCGAGGGACTCCAACACCAGGATGGCCAGAGCCACTTGTTTGCCTATGCCCTGCCCAACCTGAAGGCTTATGATCCCGCTTTCGCCTACGAACTCGCCGCCATCATTCAGGATGGCATTCGTCGAATGTACACCGAACAGGAGGACGTCTTCTACTACCTGACCGTGACCAACGAACCCTATCCCATGCCTCCGATGCCCGAAGGCGTCAGAGACGGCATTCTCAAAGGGATGTACAAGTTCCGGGCCGGCGAAAACCAGAAGGCCCCGCTCCGAGCCCAACTCCTGGCCAGCGGGGCGATCTTGAACGAGGCGTTGAAAGCGCAACAATTGCTCGCCGAGAAATACGGCGTATCCGCCGACGTATGGAGCGTGACCAGCTACAAGGAACTCTATCGCGATGGCCACTCCGTCGAGCGCTGGAATATGCTCCATCCGACGAAAAAGCCCAAACGCCCCTACGTCGCGCAATGTCTCGGCGAGGCCCCGGGCGTGTTCGTGGCGGCTTCCGATTATCTGAGAGCGCTCCCCGACTCCATCTCTCAATGGTTGCCCAAGCCACTCATTGCGCTGGGCACGGATGGCTTCGGTCGGAGCGATAGCCGCCGGGCACTGCGCGACTTCTTCGAAGTCGACGCTCGGTTCATCACATTGGCCACGCTGGTGGGGCTCATGCGCGAGAAAAAGCTGAAGCCGAGCGTGGTGGAACGAGCCATCAAAGAGCTCGACATCAATCCGGAAAAAGCCAATCCCATGATCGCTTAGAGTGAGGACTTATGGCCATCGAATTCAAGCTCCCCGAGCTTGGTGAGCACATTGAGTCGGCGGAGGTCGTTCGGGTGCTGGTGTCGGTGGGCGATCGGGTGGAGAAGGATCAACC
>RFHM01000104.1 GCA_003696865.1 Acidobacteriota bacterium
ACCGATCGATGAGCACTGAGAGCGCTTCGTCTAGGGAACATTGGCCACTCGTCGGTTGGTGACCGGGCGATAGAGCGTGTCTCGTTGTTGAGGTTGAAACCCCGCCTCCCGGATGAGCCGACGCACTTTTTGCTCGGTGGGATAGATTCGGGGAACGCCCGCCGCGGTGACCACATTCTCTTCAATGATGATACTCCCGAAATCGTCAGCGCCACAATGAAGGCCTTTCTGCGCCGTCTCATATCCCACGGTGAGCCAGGAGGTCTGCAAATGCGGGATATTGTCCAGATAGAGTCGAGCGACGGCGAGCATCTTGAGATACTCCATCGCGCTGGCTTTGGGCCAGCCATTCTTCCCCAATTCCGTGTTGTCGGGCTGATACACCCAATGAATGAACGCGGTGAATCCGCCGGTTTCATCCTGGAGTTCTCTGAGGCGCTCCAGATGAACGGCTCGGTGCCAGGCCGTCTCTCCCAAGCCAATGACCATCGTCGCCGTTGTGGGGAGACCTTCTTGATGGGCGATGCGCATGGCATTGAGCCACTCATCGGATGTGAGTCGCCGGTTAATCCGTCGACGAATCTCATCATGAAGAACTTCACCGCCACCGCCGGGAATGGAGTCCAATCCGGCCGCCTTCAATCGACGAATGACCTCGCGGACGGAGAGTTTGGAGACTTTAGCGATATGGACGATCTCAGCGGGCGACAGGCAGTGCAGGTGAATGGCATACCGTTGTTTGATCGAACGGAGGAGATCCTCGTAAAAGTCGATCTTCAAATAGGGATTCAATCCCCCTTGCATCAATATGCCCGTCCCGCCGAGAGCGATGGTCTCTTCGATCTTCTGAAATAATTCCTGCTTGGAGAGCGTATACCCCTCCTCCGAACCGGGGGGCCGATAGAAGGCACAGAATTTGCAATAGGCTATGCATACGTTGGTGTAGCTCACGTTCCGGTCAATGATGTAGGTGACCACATTACCCGGATGGAGTCGTTGGCGAATGGTGTGGGCGGCACGAGCCAGAGACGCGAGATCTGGTGACTCCAGCAACCGCACGGCTTCATCGGTGGTGAGCCGGCGGCCATCGAGGACCGCGTCCAGGATGGGCTGGATGCTTTCGTCTCGCTCTGTCGACTCCATCGCGTTCATCATGATTCCTTCAGGAGCGACAATTGAATCACAATCGTTGCCTACCGTCAATTGTCGACAGAGAGGTTTCGCCGCCATCCCTGGTTGGTTCTGGTGGCGTCCTGGAAGACAGGGGCTAATGAATGCGCCGGGTTCTCTTCCGCATGTAGTCCATGAGGAGATATTGCCCCAACGTATAGGGCGTGGTGAAGTAGGCTTTCCCACGAGCGATCTCGGTCACCTTCTTGACGAACGCGACCAGATCATCATCTCTGGCCAGCATGAACGTATTGATCAGGATGCCCGCCCGACGGCATTTCATCACCTCTTTCAATGTCTCCCGAATGATGTAGGGGTCTAACCCGAAGGCGTTGCGATACACGCGCCCATCGGGCTGGGTGATGGCGGATGGCTTTCCGTCGGTGATCATGATGATCTGGCGCATATCCTTTTTCTGGCGGGCGAGAATGCGTTGGGCCACGATGAGTCCCTGTCGCGTATTCGTATAGTATGGACCGACCCGAACTCGGGCCAGGCGGGCGAGGGGAATCTCTTCGGCCGAATCGTGGAAGAGAACGACGTTGAGCGTATCCCCCGGATATTGGGTGCGGATGAGGTGAGCCAAAGCGAGGGCCACTTTCTTGGCCGGCGTGAATCGGTCCTCGCCATACAGAATCATGGAATGGCTGCAATCGAGCATGAGGACAGTAGCGCAGGAACTTTGATATTCGGACTGATGGACGGTCAGATCTTCATAATCGACATCCAGTGGCACGCCGATGCCTTCTCGTCTCAGCGCCGAGAGGAGTGTTTCATGGACGTTCATATTGAGCGTGTCTCCGAATTCGTAAGGTTTCGAACTCCCCGAAATCTCCACGCCCGTAGCCAGGTCGCGCGTCTCATGACGTCCAAGACTGCTCCGGCCCGTCGATCCCAGCAATTCTTTCAAGGTTTTGTACCCGAGAAAATCGAGATGCTTATCGGTGAGTTCGAATGTGACTTGGCCGAGATCGGGGCCTCTCTCTCCGCGGAGAGTGATGGGCTCACCCTCTCGATAGTGGCCGTCGGTTGCGTCCACGGTGATGTATCCTTCCTCGATCATCCGCTCGATGAGTCGTCGAATGATCTCATCTACATCGACTTCGGCATCGTCGGGGAGGAGGCCGCTATCCATGAGCGCATCGGAGATGGCGTCATAGAGATCCTGGAGCGTTTGACCATGGTGGGTTCGTTGGTCGGATTCAGTGTCGTCCCACCAAGGAGGGAGCCGAAAGCCGCTTTGAAGGAGAAAATCGACCAACCGATCCAGGAGTTCCTCCAAAGCGAAAGCGTCCCAATCCTCGCCTCTATATTTCGAATAAGTGATCTTCATCGGGATCTCCTCGGCGTTGATTCTTCATCGTCGCGCCCCGAGCCCCTTCAGTTCAGGCGTCGTCTCCGACCGGGCCAGTCCTCGAGATCTTCGTCCCGCCAGGCTGGTCGTTCCATCTTCTCGTATCCTCGCTCCTCGCTTCGACTGATTTTTCTTCGCGCATAGAGGCCTTCCAGGATGAATTCGCCGGCCGCGGCGACCAGCCCGGGGTCGGCCGTTGGCTCGATGCCCAGAGCGGGGAGGTGGTTCAGCAGACCGGGGATCTTGCCGAGCTCTTTGACGCTGGCCGGTCCGGCCAACGTATCGGAGAGCTTGAGCGTGCCTCCACCATCGAACCACTGGATGATCGATTGGAAATCAACGTGATCAAAGTACCGGTCGAAAATCTCCCCCACGCTCTGACGAATGAGATCTCGAGCCACATTTTCTGCTCCCCGCTGTTCCCCTTCATACTCGAGTTCGATCTTGCCGGTGATGGCGGGGAGAGCGGCATAGATATCGCTGATCCGCGGAATGACCTGATTTTCACCAGCCAGAAGGGCGCGGCGCTCGGCATTACTCACCGTATTCTCCAGACAGGTAATGGGGAGGCGTTGGCTCACCCCCGAGAGCTTGTCGATCCGCTGGTCCTGTCGTGCCTGGAAGGCGATCTGTTCGATGACCTGTTTGATGAAGCTGGGAATATTCAGGGGAAGTGCCGGATCGCGATCCAACCAGGCTTCTTGTTCGGTGATGGCGACTCCCAACTCCAACGACAGTGGATAATGGGTGCGGATCTCCGAGCCAATCCGATCCTTCAAGGGAGTGATGATCTTCCCTCGTGCCGTATAATCCTCCGGATTGGCTGTGAAGACGATGACGACATCTAAGGGCAGCCGGATGGGATATCCTTTGATTTGGATGTCGCCCTCCTGAAGAATGTTGAACAGGCCCACCTGAATTTTGGCCGCCAGATCGGGGAGTTCGTTGATGGCGAAGATCCCGCGATTGGCTCGTGGGAGCAACCCATAATGAATGGTGAGTTCGTCAGAGAGCAGGTGGCCTCCTTTGGCCGCCTTAATGGGATCGATATCGCCGATGAGATCGGCAATGGTCACATCGGGAGTGGCCAGCTTCTCGACATACCGATGCTCGCGGCGAAGATAGGCGATCGGTATGTCATCTCCCATCTGCTCGAGCCGGAGACGACAGGAGCGGCAAATGGGGGCCAGCGGATTATCGTTGATTTCGCAGCCCTCGATCGCCGGAATCTCTTCGTCAAGAAACTGGACGAGCTGACGAAGGAGCCGGCTCTTGGCTTGACCTCGCAGCCCGAGGAAGACCATATCGTGTTTGGAAAGAATGGCATTGACGATGTGAGGGATGACCGTCTCTTCATAGCCAATGATGCCGGGAAACAGCCTGTCGCCCTGCCGAATCTTCCGGATGACGTTCTCCCTCATCTCATCCTTCACGGACCGATCCGGTCGGACCCGTTGGCGCCAATAAGGATCTCGCTTGAGTTCGCCGAGCGTTCGTGGTTTCTCCATAACAACTCACTCCGTCGTCGATAAAGGAGGTATCAGATTAGCACTTCTTCCCATTGCAGACAATATCTCCGCGGCGGCGAATATCCAGCATCGCCTCCCACTCAGAAGGTGGAGAGAGTTCGCTGGTCGCTCGCTCTCTGTGGTGGTCAGATTCGAACGTCCAGCGCATCTCGTAGGCCGTCGCCGAGGAAATTCAGACTGAGCAAGGTCAGAACGAGCATTCCTCCGGGGAAGATGAGCAACCAGGGGGCTACGGCCAATGCCTGCATACCCTCGCTGACCAACGTTCCCCAACTCGCCTGGGGAGGGCGAATACCGAGGCCGAGAAAACTGAGGAAAGCTTCCTGCAAGATCACCGATGGAATGGTGAGGGTCGTGTAGACGATGATGACGCCCAGGGTATTGGGAATCACGTGCCGGACGATGATCCTCGCCGGAGTCTGCCCCAGCGCGCGTGCGGCGTCGATGAACCCCGCATTCTTCAAAACCAGCACCTGCCCACGAACAATTCGCGCCAAGGTGAGCCAGGAAACGGCGCCCAGAGCCATGAACAGGAAGACGAGCCGGAGCCCCGGACCCCGCAACCAACTGACGATCGGGTTATGGGGAGCGAGATCGAAGACGTCGACCAAGGCATCAACTGTCCCCGGTTGAGCGAAGAGAGCCACCAGCAGAATGACAATGAACATGTAAGGGAGAGAATAGAGGACGTCGACGATGCGCATCATGATCTCATCGATGCGACCGCCGAGATATCCGGCAATGGCTCCATAGGGAACGCCGATCAGAAGCGAGACGGCCGTGGACAAGAAACCGACCAACAGCGATATTCGCCCTCCATACAGCATTCGGGCTAACAGATCCCGACCCAGCAGATCGGTGCCCAGATAATGGCCGTTGGTGAGACTCGGCGGCGAGGCTCCTAACTCCAAATGCGTCTCCCAGTAGGTGAAGGGAAGAAAGGCGGGACCGAGAAGCGAAGCACCGGCGATCAACAGCACGATCAGCGCCGGGATGATCACCGCTCGATTCCTGAGGACGCCTGGTCGCGACACGGTCGACAGAGCAAGCGTCCGGTCGGTCGGCCTTCGATCAGGATTTTCCATAACGGATCCTGGGATCGAGGATCGCCATGATGATATCCACGAGCAGATTGAACAGGAACAATGCCGTTGACACCACCAGGACGATGCCCAGAATGAGCGTGTAATCGCGATTGAAGGCGGCCTGGACGAACAAGTTTCCCAGTCCGGGAATGGCAAAGATCTTCTCCACCACCACGGTTCCGGTCACCAGAAAAGCGACCGCTGGTCCGGAGAACGAAACCACGGGAAGGATGCCCGCTCTGAGAGCATGTCCGATGAGTACCCTTCGCTCTCTCATCCCCTTAGCTCGAGCCGTGAGGATGTATCCCTCCTGGAGAGCTTCGAGCATCCCGGCTCGCGTCAGTCTGGCGATATAGGCGACATATGGCGCGGCCAGCGTGAGGACCGGGAGCACGATGTGTCGGGTGCCGCCCCATCCCGCCGGAGGAAGCCAGAGGAGGTTCAAGCTGACGACGAGGATGAGAATGGGGCCGAGAACGAAATTGGGAAGGCTCACGCCCATCAGGGCCAGGAACATGAGACTGCGGTCGATGAGGGTGGCTCGTCGGACGGCGGCCAGGCATCCCAGCATCACTCCAGCCAGCAGAGCCAACGCAAAGGCGAGCGCTCCCAGCGTCGCCGAAACGGGCCATGCGCGAGCGATCAACGCGTTGACGCTCGCCTCTTTTTGCTTGTACGATGGACCTAAATCGAAACGGAGCAATCCTCGTAGATAGTTCCAGTACTGGGTCGACCACGGGCGATCGAGGCCATAATGCCGTTCCAGGCGGGCGCGGATCTCCGGAGGCATGGCTCGTTCTCTGGCCAGTGGGCTGCCGGGGGCTAATCGGACGAGAAAGAAGCTCACCGTGATCACTACAAACAGGAGCGGAACGGAACTGAATGTCCTCGAGATGACGTATCTGACCATCGCTCCACTCACTCAATGAGTTCGCCCATCGAGGCTTGGATTACCGAAGCTGAATCACAGTGTTTCGGGATTCCCGCTCAATTCGGACAAACTTCAGCGGATGCTTATCGAGAACGTTACTCTCCCAGCCACGAACGTACGGCTTTCTCAAGAAAAACGTCACCCCATGGTAGAGAGGGATGATCGGTTGCGCCTCGATCAGCCGTTTCTCGGCCTCGGCGAGTTGTCGGAAACGTTGGACGGGATCGACGATAGCATTGGCCAAATGAATCAATCGGTCATAGATCGGATCAGTCCATCCGGTGAAGTTATTACTGCTCTCTGACAGCATGAGTTCGAGAAAGGCGTAGGGATCTTTGTAATCGGCGATCCAGCTTCGGCGAATGATGTCGAATTGGCGCTGGCGCATGACCGACAGATAGACCTGCCATTCCAGATTGACGAGCTCGAGCTGGAGTTCTGGAAAAACCTGCCGCCACTGGGCCTGAACCATCTCGGCAATCCGCCGGTTGATGTCCAGGGAGTTGTAGGTCAACGTCAATCGCAGGCCTCTTCCTCGGGGGAAGCCTGCCCGGCGCATGAGGTCGTCGGCGCGGGCGGGATCGAATGGCGGGCCTGACGGTCGGGGATAGCGTCCACCGAAGTCGCTGGGGATCAGCGTGTGAGCCGGCCTCTGGCCAGCCTGCAAGAGTCGATCGCACAGTTGTTGGCGATTCAGCCCCAGGCTGAGGGCTTTTCGTACCCGTTTTTTGTTCAGGGGAGGATGGTTGACGTTGAGCATAAAAAAATAGGTCATCAAGTAGGGGCCAGAGACGTAATCGCCGTGCCGCCGCAGTAAAGGGATGTAGGGAAGGGGAAGCAGACCCGTCACTAACACGTCGAGCGTCCCGACCCGGTAAAGGTTCAAGAGCGCCGTGCTATCGTCGGCCAGAAAGAAGGTGGCGCGTTGGATAGGAACCTCCTCCGCGGCGTAGTAGAGGGGATTCTTACGCAAGATGAGCACATCGGCCGGGCGCCATTCGGCCAGTGTGTAAGGCCCATTGGTCACGATATGCTCCGGGCGCGTCCATTGATCGCCCCAGCGCTGGAGGGCCTTTCGGGGAACGGGACGGAGGGCCACGTGGGGCGTCAGATCGAGAAAGAACGCCGTCGGCTGCTCCATCTCTACGCGAAGTGTGTACTCGTCCACTGCCTCCACGCCGATGTCCTCGGGCGTGTAAGGGACGAACTCCACATCACGATGGTCCCGTGGCGCGTGAGCTAAGTCGTCCGGCGCGATGACCAGTGCACGTCCTCGCTCATCGGTGAGGAACTTCCCCGTACGTCGGGAGCGTAATCGGACCTTGCCCTGATTCACGTTGGCCGCATTTCGAATGCAATAAAGGAGAGAGGCATTGGGCGAGGCCGTGGCCGGATCGAGAATCCGCCGCCAGGAGGAGACGAAATCTTCCGCCGTCACCGGTTCGCCGTTGCTCCATCGGGCATCGTGACGAAGGTAGAAGGTGTATACGGTTGCTTCTCGGTTGACGTCCCACCGCTCGGCGAGGGCCGGTATGGGGTCGGCGGTCTCCGGATCGTACTCGGTGAGCCCTTCGAAGAGATTGATCAAGATGGCGTCTTCGGGTCCGCCGGCGGCTCGGTGGGGATCGAGCGTTTCCGGGTTCGATCCCAAACCTATGCGTAACTCGGGTTGATCGGGCGGTTTGACGACTCCATAGTAGAGTCCCTCGTTCTGGCAGCCCGTACCGAGGAGAGCCACGAGGCCGATGGTGAGACCGGCGTTGAGAAGTCCGAGGGGCGCTCGATCGCTTCGCCTCCGATGAGGTCGGGCGAAGCGAGAAGATGCCTGACGGACGCGACCGATGATCCTCGACCACCGGTGAGCGAGGAAACCTGGACGTTGATATGATCTCACCGCTCGTTTATCCCGTATGGGGATCATGGCTCTCTTTCTCGCCGCTGACCTGATCCCCGGTGGTGAGAACGGGATCGAGGCTGGGGACGAAATTCCTTCTGGATGCGCTCAAAGACCCGCTCGACCTGTTGTCGGGTCTGATCGAAAGAGCCAGACGTATCGATCACGTAATCGGCATGGGCTCGTTTCTCGTCGATGGGCATCTGGGCTCTGATGCGATTGAGGGCCTGTTGCCGAGTGAGCCGGTCTCGCTTCATGAGTCGATCCACCTGGAGGTCTGGTGGGCAATAGGCGACGATCAGCTTATCGAACAGATGCTCGAGCCCAACCTCCAGGATGAGTGCGCCATCGACGACGACGATACCCTGAGGATCGATCGTCTCGAAATGACGAAGCCGTCGCCGGATGGCTTGCACAACTCGAGGATGGACGATGGCATTCAGGCGATGGCGCTTCTCGGCGTCGGCGAAGACGAGTTCGGCCAGTTGCGGTCGATCGATCGTCCCATCCGCCGTCAGGATATGCGCACCGAACTCTCGGACGAGTTCGTGATAGGCTGGCCGGCATGGTCGAACGACTTCTCGCGCCACCTGATCGGCATCGATCACATGACACCCCAGTTGCCGCAGGATGGAGAGAACGTGACTTTTGCCCGTGGCGATTCCCCCTGTGAGTCCAATCTTCAGCATCTTCCACTCCGGCCGGTGCGCATGGTCTCTGGATCGGGTGAGCCGCGATGACCGGATCCCATGACCGGCATAGGGGTGAAAATAACACAGGGGAGAGCAACTGGCAACATTGACAGATCTCCTCTTCTTTTGGTAACTTGAATGATTTGGAGGACGGCTGAGCCGAGAATAAGGACATTACACGATGCACAAGACGTTGTATGGGGGCGTTCTTTTCGGCGTACTGGTTCTGTTCACCGCGTGTTTATCTAAATCGGAGCATGTCGAGGTTCCCGTTCTCCTGACCCCGATTCATAATGCCACGCTCGCGGAATTGGTGAATACGGTCAATGGATATA
>RFHM01000105.1 GCA_003696865.1 Acidobacteriota bacterium
CGTCGCCGTATCGTAGCCTCCTCGACCATCATCCACCGTCACACTGACGGTGACGTCAACCGGTGGCGCGCCCACGGTAGGGTTGACGCCGGTCGTCTTCAAGGTCATGTGCGGGCCGGCCCCGGCCAGTTGACCCGCCGACGTCGTCCAGGTGTAGATGAGGATGTCATTATCCGGATCCATGGCCCGGGCGAACAGTTGAACCGGCTCTCCATCCACTACCTCCGACTTATCGGCTTCCAGATTGACCGTGGGCGGGCGATTGGGTGGTGGCGGCGGAATCCGCGGCGGGCGCTTGCCGAAGCCGATGTGGAAGACGAATCCATTGGCATCATCGGGCTCGATGATCACCCGTCGCACGTTCCGGGTGACCGGTTCGATGGTGAACATTTCCCGCCGATCGGCGTTGTTGAGGAACATCTGCCAGGCGCCGCCAATATGAAATCGTCCATCGAACAAGTAGAATCGCGCGCCGAGGCGCAGATCCATCGGATTGACCGGATTGAGATTGGGCGTTCCGCCGGCGACGTACACGGTGCTGTTCAATTCGGCGATATACACGACCTCATCCCAGGGAGCGATTTCCACTCCCGTGTCCAGATGCAATTCGTCACGGCGATCGAGGATTTGAACGCCGCTCCTCTTGACCGCCCCGGTGAACAGATAGCCGATATTCTGGTGGAACCGGAGACGGGACCCGTAAAGTTGCTCGCTGAAGATGAGGACGGGGCCAGCATCCACGGCTCCCGCTCCACGACCGTCGGCCAAGGCATCGAAGTTGCGCGCCGAAGGAATCTTGAATACCGCGGCGACGCCCACCGAGAAGGGATCTTCGGGATCGGTCACGCTCATTTTGAATCCCAGGGTGAGATCGCCCAGCCCGTTCGATGACATGCGAGGACCGGAAGCGTCGGCGAAGGGGAAGAAAGGGAATTCATTGTAATATCCGGCGGTGTCGAAGGGCACGAAGAAGACGCCGTCAATAGGACCGGCCAGTGCGCCGACCGGCGGAAGGATGCTCCCGGTGCGATTTCCGGTGCGGGGGAAGAAGGCCGTGCTCCCGCTATCGGCGCCGGGTTGTGGCGGCCCGAAGGCGGCGAAGGGATCGGCGCCCGGCCCGCCCTCCAGAATGCGCCGCTGATTGAATACCGAGCCGCTCAACAGAAAAGGTTGCCGGGTGGTCACCTGCTGGAAGAAGTTGATATTGAGGAAGACTTCCAGACGATCGGTCAATCCATAAGCCACGTTGACGGGAATGCGATTGATGTCCAGGTCGCCGGGATCTCGATCGAAGTTATGCCAGAAGAAACCGATGTTGTACTGGCCTCTGAGCAGCGTCCGCGTGCTGTAGGTTTGGAAAAGACCGGTGCTCGTGCCCCCGGTGACCGTGGGGGCCGTTTGATATGAAGGATCGACGCCTCGTTCCTGCGCCCTGACCGTCCCAGATGAGAGAAAAGCAGCCAGCATCAGCCAGATGAAGATAGTCTGTCGTTTCATGCCACGCCTCCTGATTCCAAGCCCTTCCGATTGTGAATACCACCACGCTGTCTCGCGCCCATTGGTTCACCGGCGCATCCTCATGATCGAGGGGGACGATAAAACTGCAATGGTTTCACCGAGTCGATGAGGTCCACCCGGTGAGCCAGTTCATAAAAGCGTTGCAAGCCTCGCAAACACTCGGCATCCAGATCGTAGTGAATGCATTGGGTCAAATAGGTTTCCACGTATGATGGCGGCAAGCGTAATCGATTGGCCGATTCGTCGATGATCTGCCGGAGACTGGACGCCGCTTCCTGGCGCACGGCGGAGAAATCCACCACCGTCAGACGATCGACGCCCTCCCGGCGAGCGGCCCAGAAGGCGAACACGAAGGGCAGCCCGGTCAATTCCAGCCAGCGTTCGCCCCAATCCGTGATCCGAAGCGTGCGATTGTGATAATTGGCCAGGAGCGCCGGGTCGCCGATGAGGAGAGCCGCATCGGCCGCCCGCAGCATCTGGGCGAGGTCGGGGGCGAACGTTCGATATTCGACCTCCCGGCCGAGGAAATGCTTGAAGAATATGCGCGTCAACGCCGCCGCCGTGCGCGACGAAAGATCCAGGGCCACCGAAGTGATGTCCTCGAGCGGCTTCTCCGAGAGGAGGATGACGCTCCACACCGGGCCCCGCACGGCTACGGCGATGTCGGGGACGATCACGACGTCGTCCATTCGTTGATATTCGATGGAGGGGATCAGCGCCAGATCGACCTCTCCCCGCTCGAGCAGCTCGGCACAACGAGCCGGCGCCAGATTACCGACGAACTCGCAACGTTCGGCGTTGGAACCCCAGAGAAAACTCCAACAGAGCGGAAGAGAATTCAGATAGGTCGACGCTGCAATCCGCGGTTTGTTCATCCTTCACGCATTCCAGACCGATTCACTGCGAGGCTCTATACTATCCAAAATGTCAGACGCGAATCAAGTCAAACCTGAGTTTCTATGGACCAGCTTTCGCTCTCTACGTCGTATCGCAGCGTGAAGGTCTCCCCATCCTCAGTCATCACCCGGAAGAGACGAAATTCTCTCCCCTCCACCGTTCGTTCCCATATTCGACCGAACACACGAGCTACCCGATACCAGGTAGAGCCCAGGCGGAACGCCCGTGGCGATTCCTCGGCGCAATAGCCGGCATACGTGCGAACGACGATGGGCTGCCACACTATCATGATGAAAGTGTCAATCGCTCCCCCTCATTCCGAGGAGGTGCGGTTGCAATCGCTCGACGAGTTGTTGACCATTCAATCCGGTGACGCGAATGCGCTTCCGGCGCGATTTCCGGCCGGCGGCGATGAGGACGTCAGATCGACGGACGCCCAGTAATCCGGCCAGGAATCGAATGAGCGCCTCGTTGGCCCGACCCTCGACCGGGGGAGCGGCCAATCGGATCTTCAACGCTCCGTCCAGTTCGCCGACCAGTTCGGTTCGGGGGGCGCGAGGCTGGACGACGACGTCGAAAGATACGGCGTCATGGTGTTCCCGGTAAGCGATCATCGTTGGCTCAAGAAAGGAAGATCACCCGCACGGCACTGGACACCAGAGACAAAACGAGGATGGCGATGAGAGGTGAAATATCGATCGTGCCCAGAACGGGGGGAATCATGCGCCGGAAAGGACCGAGCACCGGTTCGCTCACTCGTCGGACCATCCGGGTGAGCCAGTTGCCGTAAAATCCCACCCAGGAGAAGATGACCTCCAGGATGATGCAGGTGATGACCAAGGCGATCAATGCCAGGGCGGTTGCCCCCAACACATATCGAACGGCGGTCAGAGGATTGCCTTGGGCGAACTCGCCCATCCCAGCCAACAGATAAGTCGTGGCGAATCGGGCTTGCCCGAGGAGCCCCAGGAGAAAGTAGGCGACGATGAGAACGAGAATGATGGCGAGCAGCGGGGCGATGTCGCGTCGCGTGTGCAAGGCGAACGGCATGTGCCGAAAAGGACGTACCAGCGGTTCGGTGAGGCGATGGACCTGATACGCGAACCAACTGAACGGGTTCACTCCCAACCAACTGATGACAAATCGCAACACCATCAACGCGATGATCGCCCCAACGGCGAACTTGATCAATGACTCCAGCGCGTCGAAGATATCCATATTCATCCTCACGGTTGAGGACGTGGTCCCCAGATCGCCGTACCCAGTCGAATGAGCGTCGCTCCTTCTTCGATGGCCACTTCGAAATCGTGGCTCATGCCCATGGAGAGACCGTGGATCTCGCCGGGCAGGATGCGACGTCGATTCAACTGATCGAGCAACTCGCGCAGTTGTCGGAAGTATGGCCGCGCTGCCTCGGGATCGTCCGTGTACGGAGGGATGGTCATCAACCCTTCCACTCGAAGATGGGCGCACCCGGCCAGCGTCTCGGCCAACGGGAACAGTTCCTTGGGACGGACGCCGAATTTGGTCGCTTCCTCGGCCACATTGACCTCGATGTATACGGGCAGCGCGCGTCCGGATTCCCCGGCCACGCGCTCCAGTGCCTGCGCCAGGCGGATGCTATCCACCGATTGGATGACATCGAACAGGCGAAGCGCGCGCCGCACCTTATTCTTCTGGAGGTGGCCGATCATGTGCCAGGTCGCCCGTTCTCTGAGCGCGGGGATGCGGACC
>RFHM01000106.1 GCA_003696865.1 Acidobacteriota bacterium
CCGATCTCCGATCGGATGGGCAACCGACCGGTGATGCTCATCTGTTCACTGGTGGCCGCCTTCCTTCCCTTCGGCTGGTTATGGACGACGAAAAGCGCGTTCTCCATCTATGTTGTGTTACCTCTGCTCCACATCGCCGGAGGGTTCTTTTGGGCGGGAATGAATTTGTCTTCGGCTAACATCCTCTTTCGTCTTGCTCCACGGGAGCAAGATACCGTTTACTTTGCCACCCACGCTTCGCTGAACGGATTACTCGCTGCCTCGGCGACGCTCTGCGGTGGCCTGATTGGTCAGCATGGAGCCGGACACACACTCCGGGGATTCACCATCGAACTCGGTGGCCTCAAAATTGTCTTTCTTATTTCCTGGCTCCTTCGGCTATCGGCTCTCCCCTTCCTCTGGCGCGTGCGAGAGCCGAAAGAGCGCCCGCTGGTGCCGGTCATGCGTATCCTGAGGAGCATTCGCGCGATGACGACGACCAATGGGTTTCATCCTCTGCTCCACTTCTTCATCTCCATCGCTGAAAGGCCGAAGAACGTATGGCGCGGGCACTTCAAAAACCATGAGGAGACTCGCCTGGACGATCGATCTCAGAAATCCCCTCACGACGACCGCGTGCGGTGAGGAAAAGAGACACCACCCTGAGATTTCGTGACGCGCTCGGCGATTGGAGTGGTGAAACCGTCTGCGTGTTGTTCGCCTCTTGCGTGGTTCAATTCAGTGGAGCGAGGATTCAGGAAGATCAAATCCCAGGCCCGGTCGGTTGGTAGGATAGAGCGCACCCTGGCGGAGAATGACTGCTCCCGCCGAGGGATCATGCCTCAATCCCAGGTGGCCATCGAGATCCGCATACGCCACATTGGGACGCGCCAAGGCGAAATGAAGACCAGCGGCAATAGCCAGGGCCGCTTCATCTATACACCCGACCATCACCTCCAATCTCGCCGCGCGGGCCACGGCGTTGATTTGAAGGGCCTCAGAAATCCCCCCCACCTTCATCAGCTTCACGTTGACCATATCGACCAGGCCCCGACGGGCCAGACGAAAGGCGTCCCGAAGACTCATTAAACTCTCATCAGCCATCACAGGAATCGGCACGCGGCGGGTCACCCGTCCCAACAGATCGAGTTCCGCCTTGGGCGTCGGCTGCTCGATCAATTCCACATGCGCCGAGCGCGTCTCTTGAACGAACCGAACGGCCTCTTCAACCGAGTATCCTTGATTGGCATCGAACCGCAACTGGATCTTCTCTCCCACGGCCGCGCGCACGGCGAGCACGCGGGAGATATCCGACTCCACATCCAACCCCCCCTTCAGTTTCAGCGCCCGGAAGCCCTGAGCCACCCACTCTCTGGCCCGCGCGACCGTCTCCGCTTCGGGCAGAATCCCAATGGTGACACTGGTGCGCATGCGCTGGCGAAATCCGCCCAGTAATTTCCATAGCGGGAGGCCGCTGACTTTCCCGAGGATATCGAACAACGCCATGTCCACAGCCGCGAGGACAGATGGGTGATGCGGCAATGAGGCGCGGAGTCGCTCTAGCAATAGCGCTAGACGCAAGGGATCAGCTCCTCTGAGAGAGGGATCAACCACATGATGAAAAGCTTGCAGCGCAGTGGCCACCGTTTCACCCGTCATGTGCTCATCCGGAGCCGCACAACCGTATCCGGTCAATCCTGTAGTTGTTTCTATCCGTACGAATATGTTGGTCGTCGCTTCCACCGTTTGGTAAACGATCGTGTACGGCTCGCTGAGCGGCAAGTGTACCGGCCATGCTTCGACTCGGGTGATCCTCATATTTCCACCGCTCCCATTCTCACCGCCTCTCCATATGGAGGAGGCGATGGAGAAACCCTTACGTGAGCTTCGACATGGACTCCCGGGCTTTTATCCCTGAAGTTAAGGAGGCGATGACCGTTCACCTCTGGATCGTTTAATGATGCTTCTGGTAAATCTCGTCCAGGCTCATCCCCTTCAGGTCTTCGACGAACTCCACCAACCGCTTGATCATCACTGCCCAGATGTGCTCGCCTTTTTTTCGACTCGCCTTGGTGGGATCTCCCAAGACGCCGCTGGGTGAAATCTTCGCCGTCTGGGTATACCAGTGAAGGCTCCTTCTGGAGGCAAAATTGAGATAGCGACTGGAGAACCGGGGGATGCATTTTTGCACCTGATCGAGTCTCACAAGGTCTGGTCGGGTGGCCAGGGCCGTGCTGGTCTCGACTTCGCCAGCATGGACATCGTTGGGCGTCTCGATCACGTGTTCGAGATCCACCTCGCTCGTCTCGCCTGTATCCACGCAGACGAAAATGTGAGCATCACAGTTGATCCTTTGAGCGGCGAGGTGCAAGGCCGGCGCGTTCCCGCCATGTCCATTGATGATCACCAGTTTAGTGATCCCGTTGTGCGCCGCGCTCATTCCCACTTCATAGACGAGGCGAGCCAGCGTTTCTGGACTCACGCTCAATGTCCCCCAGAAATCCTGATGATGGTACGAGACCCCATAGGAGATCAGCGGGAGGACGAGCGGCCGAGGCGGACGACAGGCGGTCGCCACTTGCTGGGCCAGATATTCTGCGTCGAACGCATCCGTATCCAAGGGCAAATGGGGTCCATGCTGTTCGATCGCGCCGACGGGCAATAAAGCTATATCGACGTGGTGGAGGCGAGCCCTGGCTTCGGGCCACGTCAATTCTCCCCACAGGGAGGTTGCTCCCCTTGACGCGTTTTCTCCTTCGGGCGATTCGAATGGGTAGGGACGAGTGCGTGCCGGATCGGCGAGCACGTCAACATCAACCCATATCCGACCGATCCGCTTGGCTGCTCCATCGGCGTGCTCGAGAAAAATGCGATAAAGCCGCTCTCGAAGATCGACGGGGACACTCTCCATCGGGGATTTTTCCGGATCGAGGCGAATTTTCATCACTTCTGGATGCGGGCGCGGCTTCAGGGTGAAGCTCGAGTCGGGCCAGAGGCCTTTCTGGTGTAACAGGAAAGCCAGATGCTCCGCGCCCGGAGTCTCTTGGTGAACGCCTTTGGCAGCCAGCGCCTCCAGACAGGGCGTCACATGCTGGGGCGCATATCCGCATCGGGTGGGATCGGCACCGAGAGCGACCAACATGCCCACTATACGCCGACACTTCTCACACCGACCACAGGGCCGAACGCGCGCTCCTTCAATATGCGCCGCGTGACAGGAGAGTTGGTGGCGTTGCAGCTCGGGATAGCGCTCGACGAGAATCTTTTCGACGAGCAGTTCGGATAGCGGTCTGAGAAGGGAGAACTGACTGATTGGCCACCCCTTTCGACGATAATAACGGGTGAGCGCCTCGTCGAAATACCGACTCTGATCATAGAGCCCGTCATAGTGTATAATGCCCCGATAAGAACGCCTGATCGTCGTATCGAATTCATCACCAATGACCAATCGGCCGATCTCCCGCTTCCTCAAAAGGGGGAGGGCTCCGAAGAGAAAGACGGCGACGGTCCACAATCGGATCGGATACTCGTCTGACCGGACGCGGGCGAAATCCTGGCGAATGAAGGGAAACTGGCGGAGCATCCAGGCGAAGAGGCGGTCCGAATTGGTCCAGACGCGGGCCGTCTCTGAGTAGGTCGCCGCGAAGAAGCGATAGGCGTTGAGCGCCGTGTACCAATGACGGCCCGATTCGTTGATGAAGATGGGATGGGTCTCATAGCCCATCTCCCGGAGGAGACCAAAACTCAGCAGACTCTCTTTCCCTCCACTTGAAAGGATCGCATGCCGCGAGCGATCACCCTTCCAGTGATTGAGCGAGCATTCGCTCCGGGGAAGTGGCTCATCGGGGAAGACGAGGCGGGCACGCAGATAATGGGTCAGCTTGAGGGGAGAGAGTTGCGCCGCCGGTCCACAAAGGAAGGGATTGGGTTCGAGGAACTTTTTGACGAAGATCTCCCGCGCCGTGTGACGCGCCGTCTCCTGGAGGAATCGGCGGTCCGCGTCATCATAGACTCCGCGAAAAACGATCTCTCGGCAAAAGAGACCGTAGTTCACGGCCACTTGTGCGGCCATCATGCTGGCCAGATTCCGCGAAGCCGGTTCATCAGGATCAAAGACATCTTCCTCGAAGCGATAGATGAGATCGAACGTTTCGGCTTCTCCCTGGCGCTTGACGGTGTAGGGAGCGATGAGGCGCCGCCGTTCGAGTCGAATGGGACCGACCTCCATGCAAGAGGCGACCTCGAGGACCTTCAGGGGATCACCCGTAGCTCTCCGCGCGAGCGCGTGGCCGGAACCTTTCGATCCTGCCGGCCTGATGCTTCGCTTCTTTATCTCTGCCATAGCCATCTCCTAGGATGAGAGATGGGGTCGCAGCGCCTCGATGACCTGGTGCATGCCCTGGGTTAACGGATCACAGGTGGGTAATCCCGTTTCTTTGGCGATCGTTTGACAGACCGTGAGAATCTCCGCCTCGGCGAGGTTTTCGTGATTAATCGTGATGGCGATGACCGGTCTCCCGGAAATGAGCTCGATGGCTTGGATCTGCATCCTCAACGGATGAATCTGATAGCCGGGAAATCCGTCGTAGTCTTTTCGGGCCGGGGCGTGCTGGAATACGACGACGTCGGGACGGCCAGCGGCCAAGATCTCAAATCCGCCTGGATAGGCCGGATTCATCAAACTGCCCTGTCCTTCGATGACGAGGGCGTCCGGCCGGACCTCGTTCCACGCCGTCCACACAATGTGTTCGATTTCGCCGGAAACAAAATCGTTGATCAACGAGTCCAGAATGATCCCGTATCGCACGCCTTGCATCCAGGCCGTTTGACCCGTTCCGATCATTTCGGCACTGTAACCGGCCGCCTGCAGCGCCTCGACTAATAACCATGCCGTGGTCCGTTTTCCCACCGCCGAATCCGTTCCCAACACGGCAATTTTGAGTGACGCGACCTCCTCGATCTTGCCCGTGAAAAAGTGAAGTTCGTCTCGCGGAGGCGGTTTTCGGACATCGCGGATCCGAACTCCAGACTGCATGGCCAAGCAGGCGATCTCTTGATCTTCGGAGAGGAAGTCGTGGAGCCCCGAATCGACGTTCAGGCCCAAACGAATGGCCCGCATCACCTCTTGCCGGGCCTCGGGACTGAGCCGTCCCCCGTCCGGAGCCAAGCCGACGACCAAGTGAGTGGCTTCATTCCCGGCCGCGTGCGCGCCTTCGACCGCTGTTTCCACATCGGCATAGATGGGGATTCCCTTCGGTTGACCATCTAGAATCTCTCCGGCGTCATGGCCCGCATACTGCGCGTCCACCACGGACAATACCCGATAGCGCCGGGTGTGACGTACTAATCCATGAGCCGTCTTCCCGTTCGAGGTTCCAAAAGCTCCCTGACAGTAGATAATGGCATTTCCCTCGGGAAATGATGGCCGCATCTCACTTTCTCCCCGTCAAGACTACCACATATCGATCTGATGGAAGGGCCTCTTTTTGATGGTATTCAAGAAGAGCGACAAGTCCCGCCGTCGATGCCGGCAGGACATTCAATCCTTCTCGCTCGCGGACGAGCCGAGCGAATGTCAGTAAGCTCTTATCGCTGGCATAAGAGGCCCATCCCCCCGTTGCTCGAATGGCTCCCAGCGCGTGATCACCATCAATAGAATGCCAGTTAATGAGTGGCTCATTGATGACCGTCTCCCGAATGTGCTCGGGCTGGAGATCTGAGCAGTGGGGGGCGTTTATGAGAAACGCGCGAACGATGGGATTCTTCTTATATGATGAGCCTGCGACCATGCGGGGGATCCGCGACGTCTTTCCGCGACGATAGAGACTCAAAAACCCTTTATAGATCCCGGCCAGCGTGGTCCCATTGGAGACCGGAACGGCGACTGCCCAAGGAGCATCTCGGAGTTCGTCATAAATCTCATAGGCAATTTCGCCATAGGCTTTCAGTTGAATAGGTGTGTTGGCCCCTCCGGGATTGGCATCGTAAATCTCCTCGCGCTCCGCTCGCTGACGCGATATCTCAACCGCCCGTTCGTAGTCTCCTGGCACGCGGATGATATGGGCGCCGTGGCTCAATATCTCTGGAATCCGCTTCGTATGATATCCCTCCGGGATGTAAATGATACACCGCAATCCGGCCAGAGAGGCCGCCCACGCCAGCGCGACACCATAGTTGCCACACGTGGCGACTGTGAGAGCATCGAATCCCCGTCGAAGGGCATCCATGGCTTGAGCGAAGGCGATGCGATCTTTTTGCGTGCCCGTGGGATTGCTCCCCTCGAATTTAAGATAGAGCTGGCGCAGACCCAGTTCCCGCTCCATATTCCTGGCGCGCGACAGCCTCGTATCCCCAACCTCTGAATCAATGATGTCCTCATAAGCTTCCAGGCGCTCTTCGAGCGGTCGCCGTCCGTCGGCGGCCACTTTTTTTTGCGCCTCCAACTCCGGGGCAATTGCATCGGCCTCCGGATGAGCGCCGTCTAAGAGAGCGAATGCCGACGCCGTGTCCCAATCGGCAGGAGAATCCTCCTCTTGAGATGCCCGCTCGTCTGGGAGTCCCGTCAAAGAGCGCGGGGCGTCGACGAGCGAGCCCTCCGATCTTTGGTTTCCTTTAGCCATTTTACCTCCCTTCAGGTGAGCCATGTCTCGGCAGATTACGAGACCCGATAATCCTCTCCCTGGCGTTTTCTCTCCTCCTCGGACGATTCCCGATGGCCGCCAGTTCTGACGCCGGTCTCCGCGTATCTGGTCCACTCATACCCCGATCTCTCCAGGATGGAAGCCGATCCGAGAGGTTGGGAGGGGTAGACTCGATAAGTCCACCCGCTGGCTGTAGTATCTGGTTGGGAGAACCGCGCAAAGGGGAGCGACCGGGAGCAGCAGTATGAGAATTGGTCAATCCGACGCCTTCGGCTGCCATTTGGTTTAGCTGGGATGCCTTGATCAAGGGCGAACCAGAACGCCCTGCGTCACCCACGTCATCGGCCAGGATAACCATGAAGTTGAGACGTTTCGTGCGGGTCGGTATATGGTATGTCGATGGGGCCATATTCTGGGATGCCACTGAGGGGTTTCATTGGTCCACGGCTTCCCGATGGCCCCATCGCTCCCACGATATCGAAGGACCCTCATCCGGATGTCCGGATGAGGGCAACCTCACCATTGAGCCCCAGGGGGTTCGTCAGTGGGCTGCTCCGCCTCTTCCTCCAGGGCGAGAATCCGTTTGTACGTTTGCTGATCCAATTCCCCGGTCGCCTTCAGACCCTCGTTTTCTTGGAAGGTTTTGATCGCTTGACGCAGGGCTGCACTCATAACCCCATCGACCGGCCCATCATAGTAGTCGTACTTCTTCAAAAGACTTTGAACTTTCATGATTTGTTCTTTAGTACTACTTTGTTATTTTTGTGACTCATGGGTTAAACTGATGATCATGAACAAGAAAGGTCGGATTCCCCAAGCACCGAGTCAACCGATGCCAGAGCTGGAAGAGTTTTTGTCGCAGTTTCGTGTCCATTTTTATCGGCGTGAGAGCGAGGCGGCGATGGAACGGTATGTGACGGGATTGTTGACGGAGCATCCGAATAAGAACTGTGACACGCTGGCGCAGGTAGTGCCAGGGACGAGCGAGCAACGGTTGCAGGGGTTGTTGACGGCCATGGTCTGGGATGAACAGGATCTGAACCAGCAGCGAGTGGCGGCGATGCGACAGGTGGGCGGTGAAGGCGACGGCGTGCTGATCCTGGACGACACGGGCTTTGCCAAGCAAGGGCGGGCGTCGGTGGGGGTGGCGCGGCAGTATTCGGGGACGCTGGGGAAAGTGGCCAACTGTCAGGTGACGGTCAATTGTCACTATGCCGAGCGAACGCTGGGCTGGCCGGTTTCGACGCGATTGTACCTGCCACAGGACTGGGCCGAGGATGAAGAGCGGCGGGACAAGGCGCGGGTGCCCGAGGAGATCCAGTTTCAGACCAAGGCGGAGATCGCGCTGGAGTTGTTGGACCAGGCCACCGCGTGGGGAGTGGGCCACGCGGCAGTGGTGACGGATGCCGACTATGGGGATAATCCACGGTTTCTGGATGGGCTGGAGGCCCGGCAGGAGCGGTACGTGGTGGGGGTGCGGGCCAATTTCAGCGTCACCCTGTCCCGACGGGCCGATGAACCGGTGCAGCGGGCCGATCAGGTGCTGGCTGGCATCCCTCGGCGGCGGTGGCGGACGATCCGCTGGCGAGAAGGGAGTCAGGGGTGGCTGCGAGCCAAGTTCGTGGCCCTCCGTTGCTGGCGGGTCGATGGAGAGGGTCGGCGCCGGATCGGCTGGCTCATCGGTCAGCGGCCGGGGCGGGGGCAGACCGGCGACGGGAAATACTATGGGAGCAATTTCTCCAACCGCACCCCCCTGGAGGTGATGGTCGAATATGCGCATCGTCGCCACTGGGTGGAACAATATCACGAAGAAGCCAAAGGCGAGTTGGGCTGGGATCAATACCAGGGGCGGCTCTGGCCCGGGTTTCATCGAAACGCGGTGCTGGTGATGCTCAGCTACAGCTTTCTGGTCTGGCTGGAGTGGCAGCAGCGTCAGCAGCAGCGTCGCCGGGGCCGGAGGCGCGGCCCATTTTCCCCCTCGGCGGGATCGGCGGCGGCGCTCGCTGCCAGCCATCCATCGCCAAGTCATCGAATGGCTTCGGCTGGAAGCCATTCGTGAGTTCATCGCCCGCGATCTCATTGATCAGTTTCGTCCTATGCTCAACTGACAAAGTAGTATTAGAGAATTTGGTGGTCTTAGGGGTCTCCTGTGACTGAACCGGCGCGCCTTTGGTGCCGGATTGTGGAAGGCGCAAGCTCGGGCCTTCTTTTGAGGTGGGTTGGGCCATCACCATCGCACCACTGGTGACGAAGATGACTGTGGCCAGAATCATGCGTTTGTTCATATGTCAGTCCTCCTGTTTTCTTGCCTTCCTCCGGTCGTTGACCGAAGCTCTTCTCCGATTGACCCGTCAGATGGTTCAATCGGGAAGACGAGAGTATATCCCGACACCGGTGAAACCACAGTGAAAATTCTATGAAAAATTTTTCATCCTCCGTTCACCCTGTTTTCATCATCTCTGTGGTATCTTCATCCCCCCTTGAAGCTCATGAGGGCTGCCTCTCCGGGCGATGTTGAGCGTCCGGATGCCAAGAGGGTGGGCGTCACGGTGAGCAAGTCGTTGCACCGCCGTAGTGGTGGAAGGGGCGTTGCGTTCCGGCGGAGGATGCCCCGGTGTGGAGGGAAACGAGAGATGACAGATGTGCAAGGTCATGCTATACTTGCCGAAACGATGGCCAAGGTTTTAGTTGTGGAAGATGAACTGGGGTTGGCGGCCTCCCTGGCGGCGGGATTGCGAGAGGAACGGTATATTGTCGATCTCGCCTCGGATGGCGAAGAAGCAGAACTCCTGGCCGAGATCAATGAGTATGATCTCATCATCCTCGATGTGCTCCTGCCCAAAAAGAACGGGTTCTACGAACGCGACTCTTTGCTCAACATCGCCACATCCACTAGGGCAGACCTTCTTCTCTCCTTATCGGATTTCGTGGGGGAGAAAATGCCCTAAGGAGTGGAGAGAAAATATCTTAAGGAATCGATGTGATCAAGCTTAACCCTGCAGAGGAGAGAGGAGAATGGTGATGGTCGACCAAGAAACCAAAACGTCTTCTTCGAAAGGAAAATTCATTGTTATCCTCATTTCGCTGATCATTGGAGGTGTGGGTGGATTTATTCCCATGTATTTAAAATCTCAGGATCTAGAGCAGCAATTAGCCGCTGTGCGTCAGGAAATGAATGCGCAGGCGGATAGACTGGTGCTGGCGCAGGAACGACTGCAGGTTGCCCTCCTGCAGAACGAATTGGGGCAAATGTTGCTCGCCGTGCAAGAGAAGAACTTTGGCGCGGCCCAAAAACACTCCACCAACTTCTTCAATCGGCTTCGCCAGGTTGTGTTCAATCTTCACGATCAAGAATTACGTGAGCCCTTACAGGCCATTCTTAATCGGCGGGATGAAATCACTGCGGATCTTGCCACGCTCAAGCCTGAGATAGCCGATAAACTGCGAGCACTCTATCTGAATTTTCCTCGGGTTGCTCCAATTGGCGATGAGGGAAGGTGATGAGCACGAGCTTGTCATCTTGATTTCGCTAACTCCACGTCAAATTTGTTCAAACCGATGTTATCCGATAGGGAGGTACTGAGTCATGGAGTGGGTGAAGCGGATCGAACAGGTCCTTTACTTTCGGCTATTTGACATAGGCGGGGCGGCGATCACCCCCATTCAGTTGATCATCCTGGCCCTCGTTCTCGTAATTACGTCCATCATAGCACGGTCTGTGCGCCGGTTGTGTGAGCAACGTCTGATGCAATTCATTGATGCGGGGCCGCGGTACACGATGGTGCGGTTGGCTCAATATAGTATTTGGTGCATCGGGGTGCTGATCGGTCTGCGCGTTCTCAATGTTGATCTGACTACCGTCGCTGTGGTGGCGGGCGCGTTGGGCGTGGGCATTGGCTTCGGCCTACAAAATGTTGTGGCGAATTTTGTCGCTGGATTAGTCGTACTCTTTGAGCAGCCCATTCGGGTCAATGATTTTGTCACCACGGAGAATGTAGAGGGAAGAATCGAGGAAATTAAGTTTCGCTCGACGAAGATCTTGACCAATGATAATATTTCCATCATCGTGCCCAACTCTGAGTTCACCAACCGGACCGTGATTAACTGGTCGCACGGTGACCCCCGGGTGCGGCTTCACGTCCCCGTGGGAGTGGCCTATGGTTCCGATGTCGATTTGGTCACCCGAACTCTATTGGAAGTGGCTGCGGAGACGGAGGGCGTCTTGAAAGATCCCGAGCCGCAAGTGTGGTTCAAAGAATTTGGCGACTCCTCGCTCAACTTCGAACTCCTCGTCTGGATCGACCAACCCGAATATCACCAGCGGTTGCGGAGCCGCCTCAATTATGCCATTGAGGCGGCTTTTCGCCGATATGGGATCCAGATTCCTTTCCCACAGCGTGATCTCCACATCCGATCGGCGGAGGGGTTGATTCCTCTGATGAGTCATTCTTCCGTTGAGTGAATGAGGTGAGCCTGTGAGAGGATGTCTATGAAGTTCTTCAGTAAACGGTATGCAACACCGGGCACACCGCCGGGCACGCTTCGCCCGCCCGCAGTTCCTCGTGTGGAGAGGGTCACCATCAGAGTGATGGATTACGACCCTGACCACTACGAGGAACGAGAATTGGCAACCGTCGAAGAATGTTTTCCCTATCGGGATACCCCCACCGTCACCTGGATTAATATCAGTGGTCTGCACGATGTGGCGGTCATACAGAATCTGGGTGAGCATTTTGGGCTTCACCCCCTGGCGCTCGAGGATGTACTCAACGTCGGGCAACGACCGAAGTTGGAAAGCTACGATGATCATCTGTTCATCGTGCTCTGCATGTTGCGATGGCAGGATGGCTTAAGCAGCGAACAGGTGAGCCTGTTTCTCGGTCGCCATTATGTCATCACATTTCAGGAAGTGGAGGGCGACGTCTTCGATCTCGTTCGAGAGCGCATTCGCAAGGGGGGCACTCGCATTCGCCGCGCCGGACCGGATTATTTAGCCTATGCCCTCATTGATCGGATCGTGGATGAACTCTTCCCCATCCTGGAGATTTACGGGGAACGTCTGGAACAACTGGAAGATACCTTGATCGAGGCTCCCACGCGGGAGGCGCGGGAAGACATCTATCGGATCAAACGAGACTTGCTGGCCCTCCGGCGAAGCGTATGGCCAGAACGGGAATTAATCAACAGGTTGGTGAGAGATGACTCCCAACTGGTTCACCCGGAGACAACGATCTATTTGCGCGATTGTTATGATCACACAGTTCAAATTCTGGACATGATCGAAACGTATCGTGAATTGGTGGCTGGATTGATGGATCTTTATCTTTCCAGCCTGAGTAATCGGCTGAATGAGATCATGAAAATGCTGACGCTCATTGCGACCATTTTCATTCCTCTGACCTTCATTGCGGGCATTTATGGGATGAATTTCAATCCCCAGGCTAGTCCTTGGAATATGCCGGAATTGAATTGGTATTGGGGATATCCCGCCGTTCTATTAGTGATGGCAGTGATCGCCGTTGTCATGCTTTTGTATTTTCGCCGAAGGAAATGGCTATGAAAGGAGCCGGCGAATCCTCCATTTTCTGGTTGAGCATCGTAGGTTCGAGGCGCAGTGCTTTGCGTTTGGCCACTTGGTGAGAGAAGGAGGTTGGGCAAGATGAGGAAGTACATATGGAGGGGAACTCTGATTTCGGTTCTGATGGTGGCTCTCGACGGCTTTCATCTCGGAGTCCCATTACTGCAGGGAGTTCATGGGGAATGGCTTACAAAGGGTGGCTCAACTCCGACTTCTCCTCAACGGGAGACCGAATATGGGCTCGTGCGGGGCGAAGTGTTGGAGCATTCCATCGCCTTCCGCGGCATTCCCTATGCCGCTCCACCCGTCGGCGAACTCCGCTGGCGCGCGCCGCAGCCTCATGCGCCCTGGGATGACGTGCGCGAGGCGGTAACGTTTGGTTCTCCTTGTCCGCAGTTTGCCGCTGCCCCGGGTCAGGAGATCATCGGCGAGGAGGATTGTCTGACGCTCAATATCTGGGCGCCTCGGGAACCCGAACCCTCATTACGACCGGTGATGTTTTTCATTCACGGTGGAGGGAACGTTCAAGGCTCTTCTTCGCTCTCCACCTACGACGGGCAGGCGCTCGTGGAACGGGGAGGGGTGGTCGTCGTCACCATCAACTATCGATTGGGACCGCTCGGGTTCCTGGCTCATCCGCTGCTGAGTGCCGAAGATAGCGAGCATCACAGTTCGGGCAATTATGGGTTGTTGGATCAGATTTTCGCGCTCCAATGGGTGCGTCGAAATATCCAGAACTTCGGCGGCGATCCGGAGAATATCACCATTTTTGGCGAGTCGGCCGGCGGGCTGAATGTATCGAGTCTCGTCAGCTCACCACTCACGACGGGGCTATTCCATCGAGCCATCGTCGAGAGCGGAGGATTCCTCGTCAGCCGGCGATTGCGCGATGCGCCCGAGGCGGAGAGCGCCGAGGAATTCGGCCTGCGCTTTGCTGAAGCCATTGGCTGCGATGGAGCCGACGATCCACTGGCGTGCATGCGGAGCAAAACCGTCGAGGAGGTTCTCCAAGCTCTTCGACCGGGTCCGCCGTTGCTCTCCAATCTCCAGGGCGGCGTCACTTATGGTCCCAACATCGATGGATATGTGCTGACCGAGAGCCCGCTGGACGCCATGCTCGCCGGGAATCATCATCGCGTCCCCATGATCATCGGCACCAACAAGAACGAGGCCTCGATCTTCATCGTGGGAATGCGACTCCGGTCGGAGGCCGATTATCGAGCGGCGGTGGAGCGATTCTTTCCTCGGGCGAGCGAAGAGGTGTTGGCCCGGTATCCTCTCTCTGATTACGCCAGCCCTCGCGAGGCTTTTGATGCTATTCTGACCGATCTGGCCTTCATCTGTCCGGCGCGGGCGGCCAGTCTGGCCCTGGCGTTTCATCAGACGCCTCTGTTCGTCTATCACTTCACGCATACGGTGCGATTCCCCGCTTTCTTGCGAAGGCTGGGCGCTTTTCATGGTCTGGAGCTCCCGTTCGTCTTTCAGAGTTTCAGCTTCGTTCGGCCAACATCGGAGGATCGAGAATTGGCCGAGATGATGCTCGCCTATTGGACGAACTTCGCCCGACACGGAGATCCGAACGCCCCGGATCTTCCCCGTTGGCCGATGTTCACCATCGAAGGTGACGAACACCTCGTTCTGGATATACCGATCGCAACCGGCGTCGGCCTGCGCAAGGAGTTTTGCGAGTTCTGGTTCGATTTGTTCAATCGCGGCCTCCTTCAGAGGCGGGCGATGAGCCATATCGGGGCCGGCGAGTGACTCTCTGTCGAGGAGACTCACCGGACAGGGCGCCGTGACGTCATTCCTGCGTCTTGTCGCCACAAATAAAAAAACCGTGGACGGGGCCACGGAGAGAACAACTACAGAGTCAGGTCGCTGAATCCTGAGGAATTTCGTCAGCCTTCGACAAGGCAGAATGGCCGGGTGGAATCCGAAGCGCCACTCTGAGAGACGATCGATGTCAATCGAGAAGTCACCGGTCGCGTCATGGGGCTGGTCTTTCGTTCCGATGGGAGTGGCCGCGGGCGGCAGAGTCTTCGGTGCTCAGCGTTCGGGAGGGAGACCTGGAGATTGACGAGCGATGGAGTCGTTCACCGTTCCGCTCGGTTCGATGGTCGTTAGGACGAGATCACTCATACGTCAGAGCGATCAACTCGATGAGATGCATGACCTGGATATCCCATCCCATTTCGATCACGCCGCTTTGCAGCGTCATCAAGCATCCAGCGTTGCCGGTGAGGAGGACATCCGCACCGGTGCGGCGCACGTTGTTCAGTTTCCGGTGAAGAATCTCTCCAGCGAGTTGGGGATGGATCAGGTTGTATATTCCCGCACTGCCACAACAGACGTGGGCTTCGGCCAATGGGATGAATGTTACGCCGGGAAGCCGGCGGACCAGTTCCACCGGCGCTTTGGTGACCCGCTGAGCGTGAAACAGGTGACAGGGAGCATCGTAGGTGGCTTTCACATTCACCGGCCGTGGTCCCGGTCGGAAACCGATGTCCATCAGATACTCGGAGATGTCGCGCACGCGCCGGGCGAAGGATTGTGCTCGTCGACGATAGTCTGGATCATCGGCCAGAAGTTCCCCGTATTCTTTCAGCATGGCTCCGCAGCCGGCGATGTTGGTGATGAGAGTTTCGCCTCGGCTCAGTTCAAAAATATCGATGTTCTTTCTGGCCAGTTCTCGGGCCGTTTCGACTTCTCCGGCGTGAACGTGTAGAGCTCCACAACACACGTGCTCCTTCAGATTGATGACCCGGCGGCCGTGTTCCTGGAGGACTTTGATCGTGGCCCGATTGGTGTGGTCGAACAATTCGCGACCCACACAACCGGCAAAGAGAGCGACGGCTTGGCGCGTGGGGAAAGTCGTCGTTCGATCAGCATCATGATCTTCTCGAACGTCGTCGGATTGAACGCTCGGTCGGAACCGCTCAATCCGGGGAGGTCGAGTGGCCAGAAGCAACATGAAGACCTTCTTCAGTCTGAGAGGCAGGATGGGCATTCTCGCCAGGCGATCGAGGAGAACGCTCCGTCGCAGTACGCGGGCCGGGGCGAAAAGCCAGCGTAATCGACGCCGGGAAACGAACAGGCGATTCAGAACGAATCGTTGGAAGCGTCCGATGAGGTGCACCGGCTGTTGACGAGCGGCGATGTCTGCCCGTACTGCCTCCCACAACCGACCATAGCGTACGCCGGCCGGACAAGCCGTCTCACAGGCGCGACAACCAAGACAGAGATCGATGTGGCGGGCGAAGGCGGAGGTCGTGGGGGGTAATCGACCTTCGGCGACGGCGCGCATCAGGTAAAGACGACCACGAGGAGAATCATTCTCATCGCCCCGTTCTATATAAGTGGGACAGACATTGAGGCATAAGCCGCAGTGAACGCAAGCCCGCAACTTATCCATCTCGCTATCGATCATGTGGTTCAGCGCGGTCATGCTCCCGATCATCAAAATGCCTTACATCGATGCACGGGGAGGACTTTCCCCGGATTACAGAGGCCTCGGGGATCGAACACGGCGCGCACGCGGGCC
Source organism: Acidobacteriota bacterium (assembly GCA_003696865.1). Taxonomy (GTDB): domain Bacteria; phylum Acidobacteriota; class Blastocatellia; order HR10; family J050; genus J050. Next base: position 15,740 of record RFHM01000106.1, read on the forward strand.
ATGGCTTCGATGTCGGCCTCGCTGAAGATGAGCGACATGTATTTGACCTTGTCTAATCCAATGCCGTGTTCGCCGGTGAGCGTCCCGCCGACGCGCACACAGAGTTCCATGATCTCCTTACAGGCGGCATCCACGCGCCGGAGTTCATCCGCGTCGCGCCCATCAAAACACAGGGTGGGATGCAGGTTACCATCACCGGCATGGATCACACAGGCCATCCTCAGCCGATAGCGTTCGGCAATACGGTAGATTTCGGGAAGAACTTCGGGCAGCCGGCTTCTGGGGATGACGGCATCTTGGACCATGAGATCGGAATTGATCCTTCCTAGAGCTCCAAAGGCATTCTTGCGCCCGGCCCACAATCGCTCGCGCTCGGCTTCGCTTCGGGCCACGATGACGTGGCGCGCTCCGTTGGCGCGGCAGAAATGGACGACGCGCGAGCTTTCATAGTCAACGCTCACCGGCAAACCATCCAGTTCGATGATGAGTACGGCCGCGGCATCGATGGGAAGGCCGGAAGCGAAAACCGATTCTTCGACGGCCCGGACGGTCGCCTGATCCATCATTTCCATAGCCGCGGGGATGACACCGGCAGCGATCGTGTCAGAGACGGTTTGGCTGGCCGCCTCAACGGTGGGGAAATCGGCCATCAGCGTTTTCACTGCTCGAGGAAGCCGGGTGAGTCGAACGGTGATCCTGGTGGCAATACCGAACATCCCTTCCGAGCCGACGAAGAGGCCGACCAGATCATAACCCAGAGCAACTGCTCCGTGACGGTCGAGGTTGATGATCCGACCATCGGGAAGCACGACCTCTAGCCCCAGGATGTGATCCGTCGTCACGCCATATTTGAGACAGTGGGGACCGCTGGCATTCTCGGCGACGTTGCCGCCGATGGTGCAGGTGGGTTGGCTGGATGGATCGGGGGCGAAGTGATAGCCTCGCGTCGCCACCGCCTGGGTCAGCGCGATGTTGATCACGCCGGGTTGGACGATGGCCCGTTGATTCTCCCAGTCAATCTCGAGGATTCTATTCATCCGCGAGAGTTCGATGATGACCCCACCAGCCTCGGCGAGAGCTCCCCCACTCAACCCCGTACCTGCTCCCCGGGCGACGAAAGGGATTCCCTGCTCCCCCAGAACCTTGACCGATCGCGAGACGTGTTCGGTCGTGGTCGGAAAGATGACGGCGCGCGGGGCGCGTTTATGAATGGTCAAGGCGTCGCATTCATAAACGAGGAGCTCATCGGGGCTGATTAACACGTTCTCATCGCCCACGATGGATTGGAGTTCTTTGATCCAGTTGGTCACTGAGGCTCACTTCATGGGGTGAAGGCGGTAGGGCTCAATGAGAGGATAGGTGCGGACTCCTTGTTGATAGGCCCTGAGAGCATCTCTTTCGGCCTGGGCGCAGATGGCCTGGATCTGACTTTCGCTCCACCCGCGTTGTTGCATGGTATTCTGATAGGTTTTGGCCACCAGACAGGAAACCCGGAAATACGTCATGTTGTGGGTGCGCGAGCGGTCAAGCGAGGGGACTTCCTGGACGGGCTCCTGGGGTTCTTGACCTTCACATTTACAGAAGTGACATTGAACGAGCGGCGGAATGACGTGGGCGCTGAAGATGACGTACTCGACCTGCCAGGGGTCTCCGGTTCCCGGATAGCTCCCGGCATCGGCGGCCAGGGGAATCGCTTCCAGCAATAGTCGGGCGACGGCGATATGTTCTGGATTACCGCTCACGCCACAGTAGTTGTCCATAGCCAGGACGACCTGGGGGCGATAGCGACGCAAGACGGTGACGATATACTTCACCGGGTCTCCTTCTCGTCGCCACTTGGCGATGACCTGATCGGAGGTCGTCGTGGGAGGCCAGCCCCGGAAGGGCGCCCCCGGCGGACACTGGCGGTCGAGTTCGTCGATTGTGTGCGGGCCATTGACGAACGGCCCCAGTTCGTAACCGTCGGCCCGAAACAGCGCGGCCGACTGGGCGAAGAGCGCGGCGCGCGCCCGACCAATTTGCGAGCCGCGACAGAGCCCGCCCCAGACGATGTCGCTATTCTCGCCGCGCGTCACGCTCACCATGAAGAGCGTCCCCGATACATCCTTGGCGCGAGCGATGAGACCGCCGGAGGAATTCTCATCATCGGGATGAGCGCCAATCCACAGAACTCGCTGCGATCTTTGCAGAATCCCGATGATGGTCTCGTCCATGGGCGATTCCACCCTTGCCGAGCCGATGGGGCTTCCCATGAGCAGGATGAGGAGCGAGAGAGAGGTCGCCATCCTCGTGAGAGGACGATGTCTCGCCATCGCATTGGGAATCTTTCTGAGGAATCGGTGGCGATAGTGACTTCGGGGAGAAGTATCTCGAACATGAGTTGTCTGCCTTTGTCCTCTCATCTTTTCCCTCCATGATGGGCTCCGGTACCCATGACTGCTTCTTGCAACGGCCGGTCGGGGTGGATGAAGATCCAGAGCGCGCCGGCCAACACAGCCGTTCCCGCGGCGACAGCGAGCGCCGTCTCCCAACCGAATCGCTCGGCTAAGTAAGGGGTGAGCGTGGGTGAGACCACGCCGCCCAGATTGCCCGCCGTGTTCATCAGGCCGGCAAGAGAGCCGGCGAATCGCCGGGTCAGATCCACTGTGGTCGCCCACCAGTTCACGGTGGCGAATCCGGTCAATCCAGCGGCCAGCGCCAGGAAAACGATGGCCAGACGGGCGTGACTCGTCTGGCTCCCTGTGATCAGAAAGAGACCGGCCAGACTCATTCCCGACATGACGGGAAGGCGGCGCCCCCACGTCTTGCCCCAACGCTGTGCGGCCCAATCGGAGGCCCGACCTCCCACCAATGAGAGTATGGCCATGGCCAGAAATGGCGTCATGGTCCAGAATCCGGCGCGAGCCACTGGCAGCTTTCGCACATTCACAATATACAGGAACGACCAGGTGAAGAAAATATAGGCCGTGTATCCGGCCAGAAAATAACTGCCCACCAGGGCCCAGACATCTGCCCGGGACAGGATGAGGCGCCAAGGGGTTGACGATGGGGTTGTCGGAGACTCAGCCCTCTCACCGCTTCCCCGAATGTGGGCGAGTTCGGCTCGGTTAACCCGGGGATGATCTTCCGGTCGATCGGTGACCGACGTCAGCCACCATAAGAGCAGGGGGAGACCCAGCAGACCGGTCACCCAGAAGGAAGCGCGCCAACCCCACGTCTCCATGAGCCAGACGACGAAAGGGGGAGCCACCGCGCCACCGAGTCCCAGTCCGGCAATGAAGATGCCATTGCCCAGTGCGCGCTCTCCGGGGGCCATCCACAGACCGATCATCTTATTGGCGCTCGGCAACGCCGGCGCCTCACCCACGCCGACCAGGAACCGCACCACGATGAATGCCCAGGAGATGCCCATCCATTGGGCCAAAGGGAGATCGGCCACGAGCGCCGTCAGAATGGTGAACATCGACCACCAGAGCAAAGCCAAGCCCAACAATCGTCGAGGCCCGAGGACGTCCACCAAAATGCCGCCGGGGATCTGAAACAGCGCATAACCCAGGACGAAAGCGCTCAATATAGTGCCAATCTGTACCTCGGTGAGCGCGAATTCTTCGGCGATACGGGCGGCGGCCACCATGATATTGAGCCGATCCAAATAGGTCAAACTGGTGATGGCTAGAAGGAGGAGAGCGAGTATCCAACGGACGCGTGTTGGTTGCATCAGACCTCCTCGGCTTCGGATGTCATCCCGACTGTGGCCGCCGGTCGAGCGAATGGCCAGGTGCGCGTCAGTCGCGCGCGCAGGAGAAAGACGCTCCCGCCAATCCCCAGCGTCAGCAGTCCCAGCACGATGTAGCGCCAGCCCGATGTCAAAAAGACGAACGCCCATCCGAAAAACGCGATGACGGCAGGCAACGGATAGAGCCACATCTTGTACGGCCGCGCCGTTTCGGGCAATCGGCGGCGGAGCAGTGGCACGGCAAAAACCTGAGCGATGAATTGCACCAGCAGCCGCGTGGTGATCAAAGCACTGATGACTTGCTCCAGCCGAAAGAAAGCCGCACTGATGGTCACTACGCCCACCACGATCAGGCTGACGTGAGGGATATTTTTCGTCGGATGAACGCGGGCAAACGGACGGAAGAAATACCCATCCAGAGCAGCCGCATAGGGGATACGCGAATAGCCGAGCATGAGCGCGAATACCGATCCAAACGCCGTCCAGAGAATCATCAACGTCACGACGATGGCCGCCGGGCGACCATAGAGGCGCTCCATGAAATCCGAGACGATGAACTCCGAGTGTACGGCTTCTTGCCAGGGCACGACGCCGATGAGCGTCATGTTGATGGCCAGGTAGCCGAGGGCACAGGCGATGATAGAGTAGAGGATGGAGCGCGGGATGACGCGCGCCGGATCGCGGACTTCATCGCCGATGTAGCAGACATCGTAGTAGCCGAGGTAATCGTACATGGCGATGAGCATGGCGTTGCCGAGGCCGAGAAAAAATCCGTGCGAGAAAGTGAACGCGCCCGGGGGGAAGGCAAAGGCTCGTTGTCCATCGAAATGAGGAAGACCCGCGACCAGAATCGTGACCATGGTCAACACCGTTCCCGTCCACAGGGTGACGGTCACTTTACCCAGAAAGGTAATCCGCCGATAAAGCAGCACCAAGGCCACGGCACCCACACTGGCGGCGATGAGCTTTCGGGTGAGCGACGTCATCTCGGGCCACAGATACGTGGTGTAATGAGAGAAGCCGATCATCCCCGAGGCGATCTCCAGAGGTCCGCTCAACACGAACTGCCAGATGAACAGGAAAGCCATCAGTCGTCCCCATCGCGTCGGCCCGTAAGCTTCGCGCAGATACCGATAGCTGCCGCCCGAGCCCGGCCAGGCTGCTCCCAGCTCGCTCCACACCTGCCCATCGCAGATGGCCAGTAGTGCGCCCAAAATCCACCCCAGCATGGCTTGTGGTCCGCCCATGGTGGCCATCATGAGCGGAATGGTAATGAACGGCCCCACGCCGACGACATTGGACATATTCAGAGCCGTAGCCTGCAGCAGGCCGAACCCCCGAGCGAGATGTGGCGATGTCTCTTGTTTCATCGCGATGCACCGTCTAAGGTCGATGGGCCTCGGACTCCAACGCCAATTGCACGTGTTCGGGATGAGCGCGAACCCACCGGACCACCTGCCGCTCCATCTCGGCGAGTTGCTCGGGTGTAGCCGTTCGCAGGGTGTGGCGGCGATAGGACATCAGCACGGCCGCTTTTACCTCACAGGCCGTTCGTCCACCGGGACCGGGCGCTTCACAGCCCACGGCTTCAACGGGATTGGACCCCGGGATATCTTCGTCGCCCCGCAGCACCCAGAACAACCACCCAGGCTGCCAGGGCGATAATCCATCGCGAAGCTGGTGAGGGAACACCTCGGGATTGGCCGCTTCCCGGAAAGCTCGTTCGGCCAACCATCCGACGGTTCGATGCTCGGCGTTGCCCGTCCAACCCTGCGTTTTCTCCCAGGTGAGGATGAGGTCGGGTTTCTTCTCCCGGATGAGCCGAATCATGTCCTCGTAAGGATCGCGATCCATGGTGCGCCAGTGAGCGATGACCTCTTGGGGTGACGTTGTGCGTTTCCAATAGCGGATCACGCCGCGCTCTAACTCTTCGACCGATGATGGCCCATCCGTGTAAGGGAGCTGGATGGGCTCGGCTC
>RFHM01000107.1 GCA_003696865.1 Acidobacteriota bacterium
CGCTCCAGGAGAGCAGCAAACGCCGGCAGGCGACCAGAGGCGATGAGCGGATCGAGAACGCGAAATGTGGCCCCATCTAACCCCAGGATGAAAACTTTCCGCCGCGTCGAGTCGGTCATGAGGACCTCATCGCTCCCATCTGGCCGATGATGCGCACTGCGTTCACGGCGGCTATTATACTCGGGGAGAATCGACGAGTTCAATCAGCCCATTGCTCTACTTTCGCGAGCGCGCTTTCCTCGGACGTCGCGCCTGATGATGTTACGGGCGAGAAGGAGAGGGTGGAGAGATCGGCAGAGGATGGAGAACGCACTCGACGTTCTCCTCGATGACGATTTTCTGATCGGCAGAAACGTTCTCGCACACCTGAACGATACCGCTCGGCCAGCGCACTTCCACACGATCAGCCCGCTCATGCTCTCCTAAACCGAACACCTGTTCCAGACTGTTGGTGGCCAGATGCATATCCGCTCCGGAGAGTTCGCGCATTTGCGTCACTCCTCCGGACGTGACCAGGATCTTGGCTCCGAAGGCATCGCGGTTACTGATTGTGCCTTTCAACCGGATGTTCAGCCAGTGATGTTCGGTGTTCAGATCATTCCGAAGTAACACGCCTTCCTCGCTCACATTGGCCAGATAAATATCCAGGTCCCCATCATTATCGATATCGCCGAAGGTCGCCCCTCGGGTGAATCCGGGATAATCCACTCCGTAAAGGCGACCCACTTCGGTGAACGTGCCGTCGTGATTGTTACGGAAGAGCAAATTGGGTTGAGCGAGCGCGATGGGATAATTCCCCATCATCCCCACCCAACCGGCGCTGAGATAATAATCGACCCATCCATCGAGATTGAAGTCCCAGGGATTCACTCCCCAGGTGCAAATCATCCATGTCGTCCCGGCAAACGGTCCCGTCGTCGGAACGGCCACGTCCAGGCCCCACTCATGAGCCCTCTCTACGAATGTTCCATCTCCGTTATTCTGATGGAACGCGGCGGCTCCACAATTCGAAATCAGATAATCGAGATCTCCGTCATTGTCGACATCGCCCGCGCCGATGCCCATGCCCCAGAGTCGAGAATCGAATCCCACCAGGGGTCCCACTTCGGTGAACACCCATCCGCCGCGACCATCGGGGCCGTCGTTGCGGTACAGCGTATTGGGATAGTCGGTGAACGCCCCGAAATCGTTGACCACGGCCAAATCGACGTCCCCATCATTGTCGTAATCGGTCCAGAGTGCGGCCAGAGTGCGTCCACGGTTATCGACGCCATACTCGGCGCCCACCTCGGTGAACGTGCCATCACCATTATTGCGATAGAGATAGTTCGGTCGTCCCGGCGCTCCCACGAACTCCGGTGGTGGCGATTGAGGCGAAATATTTCCCACGTACAAGTCGAGATAGCCGTCGCTGTTATAATCGCCCCAGGCGATGCTCACGCTGAAATCATGAGGGTCGCCGCCCACACCGGCTTCCGCTGTAACGTCGGTGAACGTTCCGTCGCCATTGTTGCGATAGAGAATATTGGTTCCTTGACGCGTCGTGATGAACAGATCTCGAAATCCGTCATTATTATAGTCGCCCCAGGCCACGCCACGGCTCAGCGCTCCCGCGGCCATGATGCCGGCGCGCTCGGCGACTTCGGTGAACGTTCCATCGCCGTTGTTGTGATAAAGGAAGCTCCGGCCTTGATCGGTGACGTACAAATCGAGCCACCCATCGTTATCGTAGTCACCGAAGGCGGCCCCACCCCGCAATCCGCGGCCCGGTTGAGGCAATCGATTCACGCCCGCCGACCGGGAAATGTCGACGAAGGGATACGCACCTGGACCATAGAGGGACACGTAGAATTCATCGGCATCGAGGATTTCGCCCTCATCGTTTTTGACCTGTCCTACAATCCGAACATATCCCGTTCCCGTGGTGTAACGAGAGAGTTGCTCCACGCGGGTCAGGATCAGTTCCTGTTTGGGAGACAGCGTCAAGGGCCTCTCGTCGAGGATGACCGTCTCTCCCGTGGGCAACGTCAGAGACACCTCGTAGGTTCCCACCACGGGTTGAGTCGTCGTGTTGGTCAATCGCTGAATGAATGTCACCGGTTCATCGATCCGCTCGCGCCGTTTGGTCGGCCATAATCGAACCCGAACGGGGGGAGGGTGATAGAGCGCCGGATCGAGGACGGCTTCTACCTCCACCTCATGCCAACGTCCGCCGGCGTCCCGGGCCGTCAGGCGAATGGTGTTTTGGCCTTGCGCCAGGCAACACACCGTGGCCGTGAATCGACCATCGATGACGGGAACGGGAACGCCGGGTAATTCGTCGTGGCGCCGACCCAGAATGACCACCGGGGCTCCGAGGCGAATGGCATAAACCGTCTCAATCGCCGGATCGCTGACCATTCCAACGAGAGTGAGCGGATTTCGTCCAATTCGCAACTGATCCGGTGGCGTCAGAATCCTGATGACCGAATCTTGCGAAGGAACGATATCCCCGGGCAACCCCACATTCATGAGGAGAAGCCAGATCAAGAGGCCACTGCGCAGGAGGAGGCCTCCCCTGAGGAGATGCTCTCCCCGCATCGAGCGAGCATATCGCCGTCTTCCGTCTTTCATCGCGACCCTCCCAGTCAGCACTATTAGACACGCTTTCCCGGATTCCTGTCAAGTCGATGTGAGGATAATGATCGGCGCTCGGTTGACAGAACCGAGGAAGGCGACAATAATAACACCGCCAGAATAGCCCGGAGGGAAGAACGCATCCGGCAAACACGGCGACAGAGGGGAATGACATGAGCGATGTATTTGTTCGGTTCCGCCAGATGGTGGCCGCCGTCCGGGGCATCGATGAGGACCGCATCACGCCGGAATCCCGGCTGGTCGAGGATCTGGAGGCGGATTCCATCGATATTGTTGAACTCATGCTGGACGCCGAGCGGGAGTTCGGCATTAATATCGAGAAACAGGAAGCACAATCACTGCGCACGGTCGGCGAGATCGTCAGCTTCATCGAAGCGCGTCTGGCCGAACAGTCAACGTCGAGCTGAAGGAACGGAGAGATAACGCCATGATCGGACGTTCGGTGGGCATCACGGGTATTGGCGCCTATGTTCCGGAGCGCGTGCTCACCAATGCCGAACTGGAGCGGATGGTGGAGACCTCGGACGAGTGGATTCGGACGCGCACCGGCATTCAGGAGCGGCGCATCGCCGCTCCCACGGAAGCGACTTCTGATCTGGCCGTGCCCGCCGCCCGGCAGGCGTTGGCCGCAGCGGGTATTGAACCGGAAGCATTGGATGTGGTGATCACCGCCACCATGACGCCGGACCGCCTGTGGCCATCGGCGGCTTCTACCATCCAGGGCCGATTGGGAGCGACGCGAGCCGCAGCCTTCGATGTCAATGCCGCCTGCTCGGGATTCGTGTACGCCTTGGCTCTGGGGACGCACATGGTGGGTACGGGATTCGCCCATAAGGTGCTCATCATCGGCGCGGACGCGGTCTCTAAATTCCTCGACTGGACGGATCGGAATATCTGCGTCCTGTTCGGCGATGGAGCGGGAGCCGTGGTGCTGGAACCGGTCGAGGAAGGGGAGGAAGGGATGGTGAGCTTCTTCCTGGGCAGCGATGGAGCGCGGGGAGAGACGATGTATCTGCCCGCCGGCGGGAGTCGGCGCCCGCCGAGCCACGAGACGCTGGACCAGGGTCTGCACGCGCCACTCATGGACGGTTACCAGACATTCGAATTCGCCACCTTCGCCATCATGGATGCCATCGAGCGCGTGCTGAAAAAAACGCCCTATCGGATCGAAGATGTGGATCTCATCGTCCCCCACCAGGCCAACATCCGGATCATCAAGACGGCGGCGCGCTGGTTGAACGTGCCGACAGAGAGATTCTCCATCACCATCGACCGGTATGGGAATACCGTTGCCGCGTCCATCCCCTTGTGCTTATACGAAGAAGTACACGCCGGTCGATTGAAGAAGGGCGATCTCGTTCTCCTCACCTCCTTCGGAGCGGGACTGACCTGGGCGGGCGCGCTGTTGCGCTGGACGTATGAGCCGGCATCATCGTCTCGCCCCTCGTCGGGATGAGATGGAGCGGAGAAGACCGAGCCCTCTCGATCCTCAGAAAGGAGGGATATGAAACTACGGACCGTTGGCATTACGGGGATCGGCGCTCACGTTCCCGAGCAGATTCTCAGCAATGCCGATTTGGAGCAGCGTCACCACGTCTCCGATCAATGGATTCGCCGACGCACCGGCGTCGTGGAACGGCGCATATGCACGCGGGAGCAAGCCACCTCTGATCTGGCCGTGCCCGCCGCCCGGCAGGCGCTGGCGGCGGCTGGGCTTCGGCCGGAAGAGGTCCAATTCATCATCACGGCCACCATGACGCCGGACCACCTGTGGCCGTCGGCCGGTTCGACGATACAGGGCAGGCTCGGCGCCGTCAATGCGGGCGCCTGTGATCTGAATGCCGCTTGCTCGGGCTTCGTCTATGCGCTGGCGGTGGGAACACAATTGGTGCGCTCGGGACTCTATGACAACGTTCTGGTCATCGGCGCGGATGTCATCTCTAAATTCGTCGATTGGACGGACCCCAAGACGTATCTGTTCGGCGATGGGGCCGGAGCCGTGGTCCTGCAACCCATCGCCGACCGGGAGGAAGGACTCATCGATTTCATGTTGGGAAGCGATGGCTCTCGCGGCGACATCCTTCAATTGCCCGCCGGCGGGAGTCGGCGACCGTCGAGCCACGAGACGCTGGACCAGGGCCTGCACAGGCCGGTGATGGACGGATATGATACGTTCGAATTTGCCGCCACCGCCGTCATGGATTCCATCGAAAAGGTCCTGGCCAGGACGTCTTACTCCATCGAGGATGTCGATCTGATCGTGCCTCATCAGGCCAATCAGCGGCTGTTTCGTCCCGTCGCCAAGTGGCTCGGCATCTCCGTGGACAAATTTTTCGTCAACATCGAACGCTATGGGAACACGGTGGCGGCGTCCGTGCCCATCGGATTATACGAAGCCGTACACCGAAAACGGCTGAAGAAAGGGGATCTCGTGGTGTTGACGGCGTTCGGCGCCGGGTTGACCTGGGCGGGCGCCGTCCTCAGATGGACGTATTCACCGAACGATGGTCATGAAATACTACATCCATGAATCGGCGCGACTGGGCACCGGGTGTCAGCTCGGCTATGGCGTGGTGATCGAAGAAGGAGTGGACATCGGCGATGCCGTGTCCATCGGGCATCACGTCGTCATTCTGGCCGGAACGCGCATCGGATCGGGCACGATCATCGAGAGTGGCGCGGTGATCGGCCGGCAGCCGCGACCGAGCGCGATGACCAGCCGCCCCGTTCCGCCGCAACCGGGAACGATCATCGGCGAGAACTGTCGCATCGGAGCTAACGCCGTCATCTATGCCGGCGTCGAGATGGACGAAGGCGTGCTCATCGGCGATCTGGCCTACGTGCGAGAGAAGACGCGCCTCGGCCAGTATGTGACGGTTGGTTCCGGGACACTCATCGGCTATGTGACCATTGGCTCGTACAGTAAGATTCAAAGTGGTGCCGGATTGCTGGGCACCTACGAAGATCACGTTTTCATCGGTCCTGGAGTCATCGCCATGGATGATCTCAAGATGGATCGAATCCGGGACTTGACGTTCGCTGGGCCTCATGTCAAGCGAGGCGCTCGAATCGGCGGAGGAGCGATCCTCTTCCCGGAGGTCACCATTGGCTTCGACGCCGTTGTCGCTGCCGGCTCGGTGGTCATGCGGGATGTCCCCGACCAGAAGATCGTGGCCGGAAATCCGGCCAAGGTCATCATGGACGTGCCCGAAGACCAACGCTTTCGCGATCCCTCCCAGTCGCCATCATGAAAGCCGATTACCAACGGCATCACATCCTGGTCATCTCGGTCGTCTATAACGAAGAGCAGGCCATCGGGCGGGTCATCGAGCGGCTCAAGCGGATGGGCCTCAGCGAAATCGCCATCGTCGATGATGGGTCCACCGATGGGAGCGCGCGCATCATGGAGCGTCATGGGGTGACCATCTTCCGCCATGATGCCCAGCAAGGCATCGGTCGGGCAGCGCAAAGACTCTTCCAATACGCTCGCCAGCACCACTGCGAGATCGTGGTGACGCTGGCGGGAAACGGCAAGGACGACCCCGAGGAGATCCCGCGATTGCTCGAGCCCATCATCGAAGAGGGATATGATCTGGTACAAGGCTCGCGCTATCTGAAGGGCGGACGGCACGAGAACATGCCCTTCTATCGGTGGTTGGGTACGCGTCTGATTTATCCTTTCTTATTCTTCCTGTTCACCGGTCGCTGGATGACCGATGCCACCAATGGATTCCGGGCGTTCCGGATGTCGCTGTTCGAAGATCAGCGCATCGATCTCATGCAGGATTGGTTGAGGCAATATGAGTTGGAGCCGTACATTCTGTTCAAAGCCGTCACGCTGGGCTACAAGGTGAAAGAAGTCCCGGTTTCCAAAATATATCCCGAGCGCGGTCAGAACTATACCAAGATGAAGCCCCTCACCGGCTGGTGGAGCATCATCCGTCCCCTCGTGCTGTTGGGTCTCGGCATCAAACGTTGAGGAACCATTGCGAGTTTCACTTGACAATGTTCCACGAAATCGGGTAGTAATTCCTTGAAGCGAAATCTGGAGGGGAGAAGGCCATCATGCGATACATTCATCGAGTGATTTACTCTCTCGTCGTCCTCATGGTTTTCATCATGAGTCCCATTGGACATCAGTGGTCGAGCCAAGCCCAATCGGGCGTCATCGTCGTCGATGAACCGCCTGGAGGCTACGCCGTCGCCCGGAGTCCGGTGATCATCACCGGCACGGTTCACGATCCATCGATCGATACCGTCTACATCAACAAAGTGAATATGCCAGTCGTTTACCTGGGGCGTCTCCGCCCGGACCTGCCTGGAGTTCCTTTTCCCGTCATTGACGGTCGATTCACCGGGCGCGCCTATTTCCTCACCGAAGGCGATAATCTCGTACGGGTGATCGGTATTGATGCCCAGGGGCGCGTCCATCAGGTGGACGTGCCCGTTCGACTCGATCCCACGTTGGGACGCTCTGATCTGCGGCTCATCGTGAAACCCAAGAGTCAGCGAGAGGCGCACGGCGTCCCCGTGGAGTACACGATCGAACTGCGGAACCGAACATCACACCCGCAATCGGGCACCTACGAGGTCGTACTCACACTGCCCGATGGGTCGTCCAGGATGATTGCCGAAGGGGTTCCATTCCAGTTGGCGGAGAAAGAGCGCGTCACGCTCGACGCCTTCATCAATCCATCTGACTATACGTCGCTTACCGGCGATTGTGCGCTCACCGTGACCGCGTTCGACGATCAAGGGGAACAAATGGGACGCGCGTCGTTCGCTTTCGAAACCTACGACCCCGGCGCCTATCCGTTCGTCGACGTCACTCGGCAGGCCGGCCTGCGCTTCCTCCATCGCAACGCCGGCGAGGGCGGAGGCCTGGCCTGGGCCGATTATGACAATGACGGGTATCCCGATCTCTTCGTGACCAATTTACGCGGACCGTCGGCGCTGTTTCACAACAACAGGGATGGCACGTTCACCAACGTCATTCGAGAGGCGGGCCTCTCGGCATTTGCGGCCAGCGATTCTTCCACGCGGTCGGCAGCCTGGGCCGATTATGACAACGATGGCTATAAGGATTTGTTCATAGCCGGTCAGCGACAGCCGAGCCGGCTGTATCATAACAACGGGGATGGAACGTTCACCGACGTCACCACCCGAGCCATCGGTCGGATCGTTCAACCTACCGGACCGGTGGCCTGGGGCGACTATGACAACGATGGATGGCTGGACCTGTACGTCACCGGCTTCTTGACGGCGCCGCCGTCGCTGGATTTCTCCGGTTTGACGAGCGCTCCTCATTACCTGTTTCATAATAATGGCGACGGGACGTTCACCGATATCGCCCCTCAGGTGGGCCTCAACCGAGAAGGTCCCACCTGGGCCGCATTATGGCTGGACTACGATGGGGACGGCGATCTGGATTTGTACATCGTCAATGACTTTGGCGGATTCACCGGATATCCCAATACGCTCTACCGAAACGATGGTCCCGGCGGCGTGGGCGGCTGGATCTTCACCAACATCGGGCGCGATACGCATCTCAGCGATGTGCCCGTATTCGGAATGGGACTGGCCGCGGGCGACTACGATCATGATGACGATGTGGATTTGTTCGTCTCGAATATCGGTCTCCCCATTCTCTATCAGCGCCAGGGGGACGTTTACCGGGATGCGACCATGGAATCAGGAGTAGGAATTCCGCATCCCACCAATGGACCGTATGCCAGCGAGGACTGGTTGGTCAACTCCTGGGGCAGCGTGTGGTGGGATTACGATCTGGACGGCTGGATTGACCTCTACGTGGCCAGTAGCGGCATGGGGACGCCCAATTTCCCCATCGCCCCATTCAATCCCAATTTCCTCTTCCGGAACAATCGAGATGGCACATTCACCAACGTCGCTCCACAGCTTGGGATCAACCATCCGGGGCGAACGCGCGGCGTCGCTCTGGCCGACTATGATCGGGATGGCGATCTGGATCTCGCTCTTCTCAATAACGACGAATACCTGGTGCTCTATCGAAATGATCTTCCCAGAACGAATCATTGGCTGCAACTGGCGCTTCGCGGGACGGTGAGCAACCGGGATGCCATCGGCGCCCTCATCATCGTCGAGGCTGGAGGCGTACGGCAAGTGCGGCCGTATCCCGATGCCAGCCCGATGTGCTCGCAAAGTACATTGGAGACGATCTTCGGCGTGGGCCGGGCCGAAGTCATCGATCGGCTCGAGGTTCGATGGCCGAGCGGCAAGGTCACCGTCAAGACCAACGTGACCGTGGACCAGCGGCTCACCCTCATCGAGCCGGAGGAGTAAGACCCATGCGCATCAGGAAATGCCAGTGGAGTCGAGCGGCGGCCATCGGATTGCCCGGCCTGTTGTTCCTCTCTTTGGCGGTGATGCCCCCATCGCCGCTGGTGGATGAGCGACCGCTCCTGAATTTTTCGCTCATTGACATCACCGAGTCGGCCGGCGTGGGTGGAGCGCCCACGTACGGGCGCGGCGTCGCCTGGTGTGATTTCGATCAGGACGGGCGGCTGGATCTCTTCGTCTGCAATTCCATGGGACGGAATTATCTCTACCGGAATCAAGGTGGGTTGACGTTCACCGACGTGTTGACCGACGTCGGACTCCCGCCTTTGGAAGAACTGACCTGGGGAGCCGCCTGGATCGATTACGACAATGATGGAGATCCCGACCTCTACTTGACCCAGGGCGGATTCGATAATGCTGACATCAATCGCCTCTATCGGAATGATCTGAACACCCTCGGACGATTCACCGATGTCACCGAAGCGGCGAATGCGGGAGGTGGGAGACGGTGGAGCGTGGGCGCCGCCTGGGCCGATTACGACAACGATGGATTCCTCGACGTATACATCGCCAACCAGCGACAACCGAACGTTCTCTTGCACAATCGCGGCGATGGCACCTTCGAGGATGTCTCGGCGGCGGCCGGCGTGGATGACGATGGAAATGCGCGATTCCCCCTCTGGTTCGACTATAATCGCGACGGATGGATGGATATCTTCGTTCCCAACCAGCGAGGCATACACCGGCTCTACCGCAATAATGGCGATGGGACATTCACCGATGTCACGGTGCGCGCCGGCATCCGGAGCATTCCCATCAATGCCTGGGTTCCCATCACCGAGGACTTCAATCACGATGGCTGGTTCGACCTCTACATCGTCGTCTGGAATACGCCCAGGACGGCCGAACCGAGCGTGCTCTATCTCAATCAAGGCAACGGCACCTTCCTCAACGTCGGTGGAGCCACGCACACGGGCATCATTGCCAAGACGATGAGCGTGCAGACGGCCGATCTCAATAATGACGGACACATGGATATCCTCATGGGCAACGGAGAGCCATCCAGTCCGGGCGAGAATTTCCTGCTGCTCAACGCCTACGATGTCGATACGGGAATGCTCACCTTCGTCAACGTCTCTCAGGCCTCGGGATTGACCGCCGTGACGCCCGGCCGTTCGCATGGCATCGGCGTCGCCGATGTGGACGAGGATGGAGATCTGGAAGTGTACATCAGCGATGGGGGACCGGCTCCCGCCAGTCAGCGGCGCGAGCGATACCGAGGGACCAATGAGCCGAACCACTTCTTTCTCAATCAGGGAGGGAACAGCAATCACTGGATCAAATTGCGGTTGGTGGGAACGGTCAGCAATCGCGATGGAATCGGCGCCGAGGTGCGCGTGCACGCTCAAGGCGTGACCCAATATCGGCTGGTCAAGGGCGGGAGCGGTTTCAGTTCGATGAACACGCCCTTCCTGCACATCGGATTGGGCGCGGCGGCGGAAGCCGACTGGATTGAAATCCATTGGCCCAGTGGGATCGTCCAGCGACGGGAGCACGTGCCCGCCGACACCACCCTCACCATCATCGAACCGGAGGAGCCATAAGAGACCGGGCTCGCACGAGCGCGTTCCACTCCCCACTCCTCAGCTCATCCTCACCGACGGCGAACCGGCGCTCTCATCGTCGAAGGGAACGCGTTCTCAAACCGAACCGGTGCGCTCATCAGCGACGATCAGTCGCCCGATGAGGAAGACCACCAGCGGCAGGAAGTGAAAGAGGAGCCGGGCCAGCGTGCCGCTCTCCACAAACGCGCGCTCCCAGCGAGAGACGGGCGCGAAAGCGATGACGATGAGATCCAGGAGTACTCCACCGAGAACGAGGACATAAAGGAACCAGAGCGGCGATGAGAGAATCTGTCGCCGCCGAATCCACGAGAGCACCGCCCATATGATCCAGATGAATCCCCAGGCAGTGA
>RFHM01000108.1 GCA_003696865.1 Acidobacteriota bacterium
CAACTGAAGGCCACCGTGCAGGTCGCGTCGCTTTTACCTCCAGCACCAGGATTGCAGATGGAGGCTCGCGCCTCCAGCGGCTGGCGATAGACGATCATCGGTTTCTCATATGGTTTCCGGTCCTTCTCAACGGCGCCGGCTTTCTCGTTGGACTGGGATAAGGGTTTTTTCTCGTTCATCATACGATGACTCCTTTTTCCTCGAGAACTTGGCGGCGTAACGCGGCCTCTCGTTTACATACTGAGGCACAGGCATGCAAGCTGCCATCCTCCACCAAGGCTAATCCATGACACCGAAGACAAAATGGCTTCAAGTCACAAGACTCACAGACGGCCAGGTTCTCCAGCGTGAGTCTTCCCAATCGATCCCAAACCGGTGACTGTCGCCAGATTTCACGCACCGTTTGCCGGCGGAGGTTCCCAACCGGGATGCGGGTCTGGATACAGGGATAGACGTCACCATAGGGATCGATAAGGAGACTGCTCAGGGCAATGCCGCAGAATCGATGCGTCGGTCCAAATTCCTGAGCAAGCTTACCGCGCCACATGCGCAAGGCTTTTTCATCCATCGTCTCCCGGAACAGCCATAATAAGTCATCTTCCGTCAACCGATGCACCAGTGGTGACAGACTGCCGTTATCTTTGGGTGTGATGGTGGTATCGTACCTGAATTCGGCTCCCAGCGATGCCGCCAGGGCCCTCATTTCATGAAGCTCGCGCACATTCTCGTGCATGAGCGGGGCTTTGAGCGTGACGCGCACGCCCCGGTCCACCAGCAGTCGACACGCTCGCGTCGTCAATTCGAAGGATCGGGGTCGAAGTGTGATCCGATCATGCGTCTCCGGGCGCGCCCCATAGATGCTCAACTCCACGCGCACCGGATGGAGATCGGCCATCCGATCGGCCAC
This sequence comes from Acidobacteriota bacterium, assembly GCA_003696865.1. Taxonomy (GTDB): domain Bacteria; phylum Acidobacteriota; class Blastocatellia; order HR10; family J050; genus J050. The sequence goes on from RFHM01000108.1 coordinate 908, forward strand.
GGCCGGTTTGATGAGAATCCCGTTACTGTATAGAATGAGGGCAAATCCCTTCCGGCGCGCATATTCGGCGATCCGGAAGAAGTCTTGGCGGACGAGAATCTCCCCGCCAGACAGCGTCAGGTTCAAGACGCCCTCGTCGGCGAGCTGATCCAGAATATCCAGACATTCGGTCGTGGTTAACTCTCCGGGAACGGCAGCATTGGCAGGAAGCACATCCAGATAGCAGTGCGTGCACCGCTCATTACAACGATAGGTCAACTCCCAGTGCACAGAGAAGAGCCGGCGGCTGCGTTGAGCGCGGGCGACGAGCTGTTGATATCGATTCTCCCGAAACTGATTGACGGCAACCGCCATACTTCCTCCGTTACGAACTCTTCTCTGCCCTCTGGGGCGCGGTCCTCTCAGAGAGCACCAGGATATGCTCCTTGACCAATTGCTCGATGAAATTCACCACGTCTCGCCCCGCCTCGTCGGCCGTCGTATCGTACTCGGCCACGATGACGGTGATAATATCGTCGATGCTTCGAGACCCATCGGCCAGTTGCCAAATCCGCGATCCCACGCCATTCAACACCGCCACTTCACCAGCATCGGCGAGGACGAGCAACGCTTCACCATCGATCATTCGCCAGGCTACTTGCGGATGAGGCGCTGGATACCAATTTGTCCACTCCTCCGCTTTCATCTTCGAGTACCATGTGTTTCACGCCGATGAGAATCCACTCCACTCCTTCCATCACCCGGTGCGATGAATTGCCAGAAGCCCGCGTCTCGGCGAAACGTGAGCGCATTCACCGGAAGGTGATGGACAATCCGCTCACCGATGGCCATCGCGCGACGGCTCATCGCAGGCGCCGTCATGACGAACGGGACGCAGGCGATCAACTCGGCCAAGGCGTGAACCTTCGGAAGTGGCTGCAACGAATGATCGTCGCCTTTCCGAAGGCAGAATAACCCAGCCACTTCGGCGGCCACGTTACTCCTTGGCGCCTCGGGGAAATCCCCACGGAATGGAACCCCGTAAGCGCGGACACCGTTTTTCGTCGTCCTCACCATGACCATGTCATCACTCAAAACGATGGCATCGGATGAGAGCCGGGCAACGGTCGTCTTTCCACTTCCTGACGGGCCCAAAAACACATAGGCCAGCCCATTCCTCACTACTCCGGCGGCATGAACGAGCAATCCGCCTCGCTCGAGGACGAGATGCGCATAAAGGACGCGAAGGAAGTTTTCCACCGTCCCTCGCACGCCCATGATGAGCTCACCATGTCCTTCTTCGAAATCAACCCATCCTGATTCAAAATAAGACTCGAATCGCAATCGTCTCCCACGAACCGCCGTTCGAATCTGCCACGCTCCCGGCGTAACGGGGAGGAACTGGGCTCCCTCGACCACCCGGACATCCACGGTGATGACGGCTGTCCGTCTGTGAGCGAGAAAATCTGCATAGTGACTTCGAATCCGTTGGGCGAATGAGTTCTCCTCAACCACCAGAGAGACGGGAATATCGCCCAGCTCGATTTGAATTTCACTCCTCCCCACGAAGGATCTGATCATTCGGTGCGCTCGTGCCCCGAGGGGATTCGCCCGGAAAGGCTTCCCTCGTCAGATCACCAGCAAGAACGGCGGCAGGCCTCAACCATCATTACCTCAGGGATTTTCCATCCAGGCTGACCGTCGGTTTATATTCGACTTGGACCGTGCTCAGGCGCTCCACTGACCCGTCGAGTTTCACGGCCTCAAGGACGTAGAAGTAGATTTTCCCCACTCTGACATTCCGGTCAGCGAATTCATACTGCGCCCCCGTCGGACTTCCACTGGCCCGTGCGGGAATCAGCTCACTGTTGATCCGAACGAATGGCCCCTCGGCCCGCGTGGCCCGCAACAGATGAAACCCGACGATGTCGATTTCGCTCACCGTCTGCCACCGGATGGTGATCCGATCCTGAGCCACCGCCGCCGTGAATGAAGAGACCGTCACGGCCGTCGGCGAACATTCCGGTGTCGCCGCCCCGGTGATGAAATTACAGAAACTGACCCTCTGCAACGTCTCAGCGGTATTGGCTGGTGGTGGAGCTGGAGCCGGACTGCACACCGTGGTATCATCCCCCCAGGAGACACCATCGATCACCGTCCCTCCCGAGTCTCGAAGGATCAGGTGATCTCCTCGACCGCGCAACCCGTTTCCGAACTTCCCCGATGGGAGCTGGAGCAACACTTGTCCGGAACACCCTCCATAGAGAGCGTTGAACTGAGCGATATTGGCAGCGATGATCGCCGTCCCATTACCGGCGATGAAGAACTTCGGTAGCGCCGTCACCTTTCCGCTGTTGTCTTCTATCGTCCAACCGTTGATCTGCACGCTGACTCCGAGGAGATTTTGGAGCTCGATCCACTCATCGGGAGAATCGGGCTGTCCCGTTCCCCCAACCGAATTGATGGAATCGGCTTCAACCTCACTGATCACCACATCACCTGGTCCCGCCTGTACGAGAGTCATCGGCTGCATTTCAGCGGTGGGAGAGAGGCGCGCCGAACCACCCACTACGAGACCAACCACCGCCACGGACTGAATAAGCTTCCGAATATAGGTTCTCATCGCCTTCCTCCGCTGCTAATTCTTCCTCCTTATCCAGTGGAACTTCGCTTTCATTATATCAGTGTCAAGAGTCCAGTTCAAGGCGTATGTAAAACTCTCTCTAACATCTTTACCACGAACTCAGGATGTATCACCGGGATCACAGGAACGTCCCGTCTGACTGAATACTTCTTCTACACTCTCAAACAGACCATCTCAAACAGATCTCTTCGCCTGAGAATCTTCTGGAAGTCCTATGCCAGAAGTAGTCCGGCCAAAGCTCGATCTCCAAATATGAAAGAGAGGCCCGCGCCAGTCGCTAAGATCCCCAACAGCAGGAAGAAGTTCGTCGTGATGGGTAGAAACCCTAAACTCCCCAATCCAATGATGACGAGAAACAACTGAGGAATGACCACGTTCAGCACAGCCAAGCTCACTACAGCCATTGCCATGACAACGATAGCCCGTCCGTTACGATCACTCATGATTGATCCTCCTTTTCGGCTCACCCCACGACTTGGTTCCCGTCCCAGTCATGGGTCTATCAGTCCATTTTTCAAACTCACAGACCAACATTTAACACCTTGGCCATCGTTCGAACACTCCGGATGTTATCACAAGGCTATAGATGGATCAAGCCAAAACTTGAATCCGCTCGTGCGCTCCTCAGGAACCGTAGGGAAATAGACCAAGCTCAATGGGAGCGCTCTTTGAGACTCCCAGCGGCGAAGTATTCGTTTTCCGGAGCACCCATCCCAGGTGGTTTCCTCCCGCCCCATTTAC
>RFHM01000109.1 GCA_003696865.1 Acidobacteriota bacterium
ATGGAGACGGTTCGGCCATCAAACGTTAGAGGAGATACATCCGCTCCGATATGTCGCCCGCTCCAGGATCATGGTGATGGAGAGGACCCGTGTCCTCGAACATAGGCTCTTGGATTTCCTCATCGGAACGGGCAACATCCGATGGACCCGGTGAGCGCAGAAGGGGAAACGATCAACAATTCCGGCGCGCAGAATGTCCCACATCTGGTGAGCGCACGTTGATGAAGGGCCTTCCCGCTCGCCGAGTCCGGGATGTATGATGATCGATCAATAAAATGTCGCTGACCGTTCAGACAACCAAGGGCATCCTGTGGTCGGGTTCGTCGCAGGCCGCGCGGCAAATCTTGCAGATTGGCATCACGGCTATCCTGGCGCGATTGCTCACACCGGCGGATTTCGGCGTGTTGGCCATGGTGACGGTATTCACCAGCTTCATCGCTCTGTTCAGCGAACTGGGATTGGGAGCGGCGTTAGTGCAGAGGAAAGGAGTGACGGAAGCGCACCTGTCGACGGCTTTCTGGATGACGCTGTTGGCCGGCGCGGCGTTGATGATACTGACCATGGCCAGTAGTCCGCTCGTGGCCTGGTTCTATGGTCGAGACCGGCTCACGCCGATTGTTCTCGTCATCTCGGTGAATTTCCTCATCGGCGCCACCGGAGCCGTGCCTCAGGCTCTCCTCCAGCGAAACATGGAATTTGGCCGACTGGCTCTCATCGAGAACGGAGCGTTGTTGGGATCGGGTCTGGTGGCTATATTCCTGGCATGGCGCGGATGGGGCGTCTGGAGTCTGGTGGGGCAGAGCGTGGTTTCGGTGTCGTTGACCGCGGGTCTGGCGTGGAGTTTGAGTGGCTGGCGGCCGCGCTGGCTGTTTCGGCGTTCCTGTTTGCGAGAACTCTGGGGATTCAGTTCCCACCTGCTCGGATTCAACGTGCTGCATTACGCGGCGCGAAATCTGGACAATCTCCTCATCGGGAAGTTTCTGGGAGCGACGGCGTTGGGCTATTATACGCTGGCGTATCGGCTGATGATGTTGCCGCTGCAGAATGTGTCCTGGGTGTTGGGTCGGGTGCTGTTTCCGGCATTCGCGCGCATTCAAACGGAGTTGGCCCGAGTGCGTCAGAACTATATTCGACTCATTCGCTATATTTCGCTTCTCACGTTCCCCATGATGGCGGGCATGGCGGTCGTCGCGCCCGAGCTCATTCGCGTTCTTTACGGGAATCAGTGGGAGCGGGCCATCTTCCTGGTGCGCGTCCTCTGTCTGGTTGGGTTGCTTCAGTCGGTTGGCACGACGGTGGGAACGATCTATCTCTCGCAGGGGCGATCCGATATCATGCTCAAGTGGAATCTCTTTTTCGTGCCCATCGTCTGTTCGGCCATTCTCGTGGGATTGCGGTGGGATGTCGAAGGCGTGGCGATGGCTTATGCGACGGTGGGCATCGTGTTCTGGTACGTGCCGCACTTCATCGCCAATCGACTCATCGATCTCGACGCGAGGACTTTCTTGCGGGCATTAGCACCCGCGGGCGCCGCGGCGGCCATCATGGCGCTTCTGCTCATCATCTGGCGATGGTGGCCGGGGCGCCTGTTGATGTTGGAAGCAGGGACCTCGCTGGCCGTACAGGTCGTGTTGGGAGCTGGCGTATACGCTGGGTTGTTGGGAGTGGCGCATCGGGGGGTGTTCGGTGAAATCGCCGGCCTCTTCCGTCAAATGCTCGAAAGCCGCCGCACCAGAGAGATCGTGGCTTGAAGCGCGTGAGCTTCTCGGCTCACTATTTCGGAGAGGCGACCAATGAGGTGGAGAAGAAAGACATCGCGGCGCGTCGTCGCTCATCTCAAACCAGACTATCTCCCCCTCTCGGAGACCTTCGTGTACGAAATCCTTCGGGCGCTCACCACATTCACGCCGGTCGTCTTGTGTCAGGAATTGATGCATCGAGAGCATTTTCCACTGTCGCACATCATTCATCTCCGAATGAGACCGACCTGGTGGGGCGAACGCCTCTCGGATGCTCTGCGCCGTCGCATAGCGGGCGTGGATACGATCTTCGCCTACAAATATTACCGAGCCGTCAAGACGCTCAAACCGGTCCTCGTCCACGCTCACTTCGGTCCTTCGGGAGCCATGGCCGTTCCCATCCGGCGAAAGCTGGGCCTTCCTCTGATCACGTCGTTCTACGGATACGATGTGCCGGTTCAAGGGAAGCTATCGGCCTGGCGCGAGCTCTATGGCCCGCTCTTCGAAGCCGGTGATCTCTTCCTCGTGGAAGGGCCATGTCTCCGCCGACATCTCATCGCGCTCGGCGCTCCGCCAGAGAGAGTGACCATTCAGCGGATCGCCATCGATGTCGAGCACATACCCTTTCGTCCTCGGCGCGTCGCTCGACGGGGCGAGTGCGTTCAGATCCTGCAAGTCGGACGAATGGTCGAAAAGAAAGGATTCGAGTACACCGTGCGGGCATTCGCCGAGGTTCACCGCGCCCATCCCCATACGCGGCTCCTGTTCATCGGCGATGGCCCTTTGCGCCCATCACTGCAAGCGTTGGTGAGTGAATTGAAGCTCGATCGAGTGGTTCGTTTCCTCGGTTTCCAGTCCCGCCCTGCCTACATGGCTATTGCCGAGCGTTGTCATATCCTGGTTCAACCCAGCGTCACGGCATCTGACGGAGATACTGAGGGTGGAGCTCCCACGGTCTGCTGGAGATGCAGGCCGCCGGGATGCCTATCGTCGCCACTCGTCACGCCGACATCCCTCACGTCGTCGTCGAGGGGGGGAGCGCTCTTCTGGTACCCGAGCGCGATGAGACGGCGCTGGCCGAAGCGCTGAACGCCGTGATCGAGCATCCGGAGCGGTGGGAAGAGATGGGGCGCGTGGGACGGCAATTCGTGGCCGAGCGTCATAATATCGCGGTGGAAGTGGAGCGGTTGGAGCGAACATACGAGGCCGTACTCGCTCGATTCGCGCATTGAGGAGGTCTATGGAGAATATCTGTCACACGTTCACCGGTGCGACGCTGGCCAAAGCGGGGCTCGAGCGCTTGACACCGCTGGCCATGCCGACGCTGTTGATCGGAGCGAACCTGCCCGATATCGACGCGGTGTCCATATTTCATGGGTCGGTCGCCTATTTGCGGCATCATCGTGGGATCACTCACTCGGTGGTGGGCGCGTTCATCCTCTCGCTTTTGCTGGCGCTCGCCGTTTTTCTCTACGATCGATGGGTGCGGTGCCGATGGTGGACGGACCGGGAACCGGCGCGCCTGATCGGATTGATCGTCGTCGCCTTCGTCGGTGTGGGCAGTCACGTGGTGCTGGATTACACGAATTCCTACGGCATTCGGCCGTTTCTCCCGTGGAGCGACCATCGGTATTTCGGCGATCTCGTGTTCATCGTCGATCCTTGGTTGTGGTTGATTCAAGGAGGCGCCGTTTTTCTGTTGACATCGCAGACGCGGCGACGGTTGATCGCCTGGGCCGGATTGTGGGGCCTGCTGGCCGCCATCGTTTTGGGAGCGGAGATCGCCCTCACGCTGCAGCATCAAGAACCGATGGGATTCGCCTGGCTGTGGTTCCTCGGGCTCGGATTGGTCTGGTATGCGCGATGGCGAAGGATTCACCGTCGGGGAAGAAAACTGGCGGCAGGGGCCCTCATGGCCACGCTCCTCTATTGGGGCGGCCTGGCCGTGGCTCATCATGTCGCCGTGAAGCGCGTTCGAACGCGAAGTCGGGCATTCGCCGCCACCCATCCAGCGGCTTTGCCCCGGCTGGCCACGCCCATTCGCTGGGATGGGCTTTTCGAGACTCCGGAGGCGATCTATTACACGGTGGTTTCCCTGTTCTCCAATCCCTCGTCGATTGCTCCCGTGAAACGCTATCTCAAGCGCCTGGACGATCCCGTTGTCCGTCGAGCTCTGCGGACGTGCGCGGGAGCGACGATGATCGCGTTTTCCCG
>RFHM01000110.1 GCA_003696865.1 Acidobacteriota bacterium
AAGGAGCGCTCCCGGCAGGACTCGAACCTGCGACCCACGGCTTAGAAGGCCGTTGCTCTGATCCGACTGAGCTACGGGAGCATGGTCGGGGCGGGCGGATTTGAACCGCCGACCTCTTGATCCCAAATCAAGCGCGCTCAACCAGGCTGCGCTACGCCCCGACAAGAAGCCTAATTTAATGGACTCCCGGGGAATTGTCAAACCCGGCATCCAGACCGAGAAAGCTGGTTGGCCAGTCGAGCGAACTCTTCCAGGCTCAGCGTCTCTGCCCGTCGGGTCGGATCGATATGAGCGTCCCTGAGGCTCTTCTCGGGATCAACGAGACGAAATCGCCGCGCCGCCCGCTTGAGATTATTGAGCACCGTCTTCCGTCGCTCAGTAAACAGAGCACTGACCAACTGGAAGAAGAGCATCTCATCTTCGACGGAGACGGCCGGCTGATGGCGAAAACGCAGATGGACGACCGTGGACATGACTTTGGGGATAGGACGAAATACGGCGGGATGAACGTGGAACAATTTTTTACCCTCACAATGATACTGGACCACGACCGAAAGGTAGCCATACTGCTTGTTCCCCGGAGGGCTCAAGATCCGCTCGGCCACCTCTCGTTGTAGCATGAGCGTCATATCGCTGAAGTGCGTTCGATACTCGATCAACCGCTGAATCACCGCCGTGGCAATATTGTACGGAAGATTGCCGAAGACGCGCAGGAGTCCGTCAGGACGCACCTGCCGACAAAGGGCTTCCAGGTCCGTCTTCAGGATGTCGTCAGTGACGAGAATCAACTTGCCCGATTGGATCTCGTGAACGAATTGGGCCGTCAGGTGGTCGACGAGTTCGGCATCGACTTCCACAGCGAGGACGCGAACCCCAGTTTCCAGCAATACGCGGGTGAGCGCACCACGCCCCGGACCGATTTCCAGAACGGCATCCTGAGGGACCAGATTGACCGTCCTGACCATCCGTCGGCAGATATTCCCATCCACGAGGAAATGTTGTCCTAAGCGCTTCCTCTTTCGTTTTCCCATGTCGTCAGCTCATTCCGTTCGATGGGCGAACGGAGACGCCGTTGTCCATTATCGTCAAGGGCCATCGCATCGAGTCACAGGGCGTTCGTTGACAGAGTCTCGATCGTCAAGCTAAATTATACGTGCTGGCGCAATTAGGGAGCAAGGACAGTGGTGAAGGGAAAAAAGACTTTATACATCTGCCAGCAGTGCGGATACCAATCACCGAAATGGTTAGGGAAATGTCCCGATTGCGGTGAGTGGAATTCGCTCGTCGAGGAGATTGAGACAGACACCCCGCAACAGGGCCGTCGGTGGTCGCAGCGGCTTGGTGGAGCTACTCCACCCCGACCCTATGCCGAAATCGGCAACCAACAGGACGTGCGTCAAACCACCGGCATCGCCGAATTCGACCGCGTTCTCGGAGGCGGGCTCGTCCCTGGAAGTGTGGTACTCATCGGTGGAGACCCGGGCATAGGGAAATCGACGCTCATGCTTCAGGTCTCTGCTCAGCTGGAGCGCCGATGTGGGAAGATTCTGTACGTCTCCGGTGAGGAATCACAACAGCAGATCAAAATGCGCGGGCAGCGGCTGGGCATCGAGCCCGCGCACCTCTACATCCTGACCGAGACCCATGTGGAACACATTCTCAACGTTGTGGAGAAGCTCGATCCTTACGCCTTGATCATCGATTCCATTCAGACGGTGTATTCGGATCGACTGGATTCATCGCCGGGAAGCGTGTCGCAATTGCGCGAAGTAGCGGCTCAACTCATGATGGTGGCCAAGGGACGGAGCATGCCCGTCTTCATCGTTGGTCATGTGACCAAAGAAGGAGCCATCGCCGGCCCCAAGGCGCTGGAGCATATTGTGGATACAGTCCTCTACTTCGAAGGGGAGCGGTATCATCATCATCGCATCATTCGCGCTGTGAAGAATCGTTATGGGCCGACCAACGAGTTGGGGATCTTCGAGATGACCGGAAGCGGGTTGGTCCCCGTCTCCAATCCGTCAGCCATATTTTTGAACGAACGGCCGAGAGGCGTTCCCGGAACCGTGGTCGTCGCCTGTATGGAGGGGACGAGACCCCTGCTGGTGGAGCTCCAAGCGCTCGTCAGTTCGAGTCAGTATGGGACCGGCCGTCGCATGACTCAAGGGGTGGATCAGAATCGGGTCGCCCTGTTAATCGCCGTGTTGGAGAAGCGGATGGGATTTCATCTCTCGGCTGACGATATCTTCATCAATGTCGCTGGAGGAATCGCCATCGACGAGCCGGCCCTGGATCTCGGGGTCATCGCTGCCGTGAGCTCGAGCTTCAAGAATATCCCGCTCCATCCGGAGGTCGTCGTCTTTGGCGAAGTGGGACTGGCCGGTGAGGTGCGCGCTGCTTCCTCGGCCAGTAGCCGCGTACGCGAGGCGGCCACGCTCGGGTTCAAGCGATGTATTCTTCCACAGAGTAATCAGGCGGGGTTGGAATCGATCGATCATATCGAGGTCATTGGCGTCCGATCGGTAGGAGATGCCCTGGAGGCTTTGTTTTGAGGGAGCGTCGTTCATGAAGGATCACTGTCGACGTGAAATCTACATCGAGGGTGGCCAGAATGCACTCCGACCGGGGTGCGAGAGGAGCGAGCAGGTGTTCGCCGTCCCTCTATTTCATACCGATGGATCATGGAAGACCACTCCACGGCAAAGGATGGACCGAACGTCGCAGAGATCGTCGGGACGATGGGGACGCGCGGTCTTTTCGACCTCGGCGATGTTTTCGACGACCAGTGAGAACGATGGATTTCGCTGAACCGAATCGGTCGGCAGGCCTCATCCCTGGACACTGTCTCTCCCGAGTATGACTTTGACGCCTGGGAGGTTTGAACATGATGTCAAGGAAGGAGATGAAACTCGATTTTTCTTTTAGTATGGATGTGCTCATTCTTCGACTCGTTTTCGCCCTCATTCTCGTCGTCGCCGGATATTTTTTGCGGCCCGTTCACGATAATCCCCTGCAATCCATGCTGGCCGCTGGTGGACTCGGTGTGATCATTCTTTTCTTCGAGACGCGGGTCCGACAGGCGACTTTGAAGACGCTCATCGGGGCAGCCGTGGGTTCCATCTTGGGCATTCTCGGTGCCGTTCTGGTAGGATTCCTGGTCCTCCATTTGACCGCGCTTCCCGAGGTCGCGCGGACCTACACGGCTATTGTCATTCTCATCTTCATGGCCTATGTGGGATTGATGGTGGGGGCGGCCAAAGGGGAGTACCTGGATCTCTCGGCATTGGGAGGGATCTTGAGCGAGCGGGGTCAGAAGCAGAACTATAAGATCCTGGATACCAGCGTCATCATCGATGGCCGGATCGCCGACATTGCCGAGACCCGATTCCTGGAGGGGACGCTGGTCATTCCTCAATTCGTGCTGCGGGAACTGCAACAAATCGCCGACTCCGCCGATGCGACCAAGCGGAACCGAGGCCGACGAGGGTTGGACATTCTCCGCCGGTTGCAAACCAATCATCATGTGAACGTCCACATTTCCGAGATCAATTTCCCCGACATTCGCGACGTCGATCAAAAGCTCATCGAACTGGCCAAGCAACTCCATGCCCGGATCATCACCAACGATTTCAATCTCAACAAGGTGGCTCAACTGCGGGGCGTGGAAGTGTTGAACATCAACGAGCTGGCCAACGCTCTGAAGCCGGTCGTGCTCCCCGGCGAGACGATGAAAGTCTTCATTCTCAAAGAAGGGAAGGAGCATAATCAGGGGGTCGCCTATCTGGATGACGGGACGATGGTGGTGGTGGATAACGCTCGGCGAATGATCGGTAAGACCATCGAAGCCACCGTGACCAGCGTGCTTCAAACCACCGCCGGCAAGATGATCTTCGGGCGGTATTCGGACGATCATCGGATCGGTCGGGGATCCCGCTCTGGGACGTCTCATCGATGAGGACCGAGCGCGGCGCCGTGGAGGGGGCTGGTATCATGCCTCGTGGACAGCTCGGCAAGGGTCATCTTCTCTCTTTCCGGTTGATCGATGGCGACGAGTGACGGAACGATGAATGTGGCGATCATTGTAGCCGGTGGGATCGGGCGCCGGATGGGAGCTGCGCGGGCCAAACCGTTCCTGGAGCTGTGCGGCGAACCCGTGGTCATTCACACATTGCGCGCCTTCGAAGCCTGCTCGGCGGTCGATGAGATCATCCTCGTCGTTCACGAACGCGAGCGGCAGGAGGCGATGGCGCGCCTCTCGTCGGGTGACCTGGCCAAAGTCGCGCGAGTCGTCGTCGGAGGGCCGGAGCGACAGGATTCGGTGTGGAACGGGCTCCGGCACGTCGATCGCGCCGCGACGGAACTCGTCATCATCCACGATGGCGTCCGCCCGCTCATCACGCCGGACCAGATTGCCGCCGTCGCTGAGGAGGCCCGGCGCTCGGGAGCCGCCATCCTCGCTCTGCCGGCGACCGATACGATCAAAGAGGTCGAGGGGAATCGGGTCATAAAAACGCTTGACCGGCACCGCCTTTATCTTGTACAAACTCCCCAAGCCTTCCGCGCGGAGATCATCATCAGCGCTCATGAGCGCGCCCGCGCTGAAGGTCGACGGGCGACCGATGATGCGGCATTGGTTGAACAAGCTGGGTTTCCCGTATCCATCGTGGGTGGGAGCCGGATCAATTTCAAGATCACGTGGCCAGAAGATCTGGTCATCGCCGAATTCTTGCTCAAGAGGGTACGGCCGTGACAAATCAGATTGCGCGTGTTGGCATTGGCTATGATATTCATCGCCTCGTCGAAGGGCGACGACTCATCCTCGGTGGCGTCGATGTCCCTTTCGAGAAGGGACTGGAGGGCCACTCGGATGCTGATGTGTTATGCCATAGTATTTGTGATGCGCTTCTGGGGGCGGCAGCCCTGGGTGATCTCGGACAACATTTTCCCGACGATGATCCTCGCTACCAGGATGCCTCCAGCATTACTATGCTCCGATTAGTCGAGGACCTTCTGCGTCAGCGAGGATTTCGCGTCCGCTGTGTCGATGCCACGATTCTGGCCGAGGCGCCCAAACTGGCACCGTTCATCGATCGTATTCGGGCGCGATTGGCTGGCGCTTTACATGTCAGCATCGATTGTGTCAGCGTGAAGGCCAAGAGCCACGAGGGGTTGGGAGCGATTGGAGCCGGCCAGGCCATCGCCGCCCAGGCGGTGTGCTTGCTCGATCTGGTGAAGCGGGGGAAGAATCGATAGATTCATGAGGTGGCCAGCATGAAGCGCAGTGGGAGTCACTCACAGGGGAACGAGAGAGTGGAGGGGCAGAAGCTGGGCGATGGCGGAAGAACCTCGCTTCCGCGTGTCGCGGCATGGATATGCGAGTCGTCGATCTGATCAAGAAGAAGCGCGATGGCGGTGAGCTCTCCCAGGATGAGATCAGCCACCTCATTCGTGGTTATAGCGGTGGTGAAATCACCGATTACCAGATGGCCGCCTTCCTCATGGCCGTTTACTTCCGAGGAATGACGCCGGCCGAGATCGTCGCCCTGACCCGGGAGATGATCGCCTCCGGCCAGGTTGTGGATCTCTCGGATATCCCCGGCAAGAAGGTGGATAAACACAGCACCGGGGGAGTGGGCGATAAAACGTCCCTCGTCCTCGCCCCGCTGGCCGCTGCCGCCGGCGTGGTCGTTCCCATGATTTCGGGACGAGGATTAGCTCACACCGGCGGAACGCTGGATAAGCTGGAGTCGATTCCCGGGTTTCGCGTCGATCTCTCGTTGGATGAATATCGACGAGTGCTCGCCTCGGTGGGACTGGTGTTGGCCGGGCCGACCGGCCAGCTCGCCCCCGCGGACAAGAAACTCTATGCCCTGCGCGATGTCACCGCGACGGTGGATTCCATTCCGCTCATTGTCAGCAGCATCCTCAGCAAGAAGGTGGCCGAAGGCATTGATGGACTGGTCGTCGATGTGAAAGTGGGCAGTGGCGCGTTCATGTCCACTTTCGATCAGGCTCGAGCGCTGGCCGAGGCTCTGGTGGCCACTGGCCGGCGCCTGGGACTGGAGATGCGGGCGCTCATCACCGATATGGATCAGCCTCTGGGGCGAGCCGTGGGCAATGCCGTGGAGGTCATCGAGAGCATCGAAACGTTGAAGGGAAGGGGACCGGCAGATCTGACCGAGCTTTCGGTGGAATTGGCCGCGCATATGGTGGTTCTGGCCAACCGGGCGGGGACGGTGGATGAAGCGCGGCAGCGCGTCCGGGAGTGCCTGGTGACCGGCGCGGGCCTGGAAAAATTCCGAGCGGTCATCGAGGCGCAAGGGGGGGATCCGGCGGTCATCGATGATTACCGGCGGTTGCCGCGAGCCCGCCATCGACGGGAGCTTCCGGCGCGACGAGATGGGGTGATCACGCACATTGATGCGGCGGCGGTGGGACGAGCGTGTATGCAATTGGGCGCCGGCCGAGAGCGGCTGGACTCGCCCATTGATCGGGCGGTGGGCATCGTGTTGCACAAAAAGGTCGGCGATCCGGTCGAGGTCGGCGAATCGCTCTGCACCATCGCGTACAACGACGTCGGCCGCTTGCCGGAGGTGGAGCGCGTGCTGAGCGAAGCGTTCGTCATCGCATCCGAGATGCCGCCGCTCCGCCCATTAGTCAAGGCCATCATGTGAAGCCCCCGTCTGGGTGGGAAGGGGCGGGCGGCGCGGCTCATCGCGAAAAAATCTGTCAGAACACAGCAAAGGCCAGAGAGGGTTTCGAGAGGACGTATGATGATACGCTCCGGGTGGGTCCGAATCGGGTTGATGATGGCCGGAGTGATAGTTGTCTTGGCCATCCTCTTCATGCCGGTGGTGCGCGCTTCGCATGCTCCCCCATTGGCCGAACGGCAGAAGGTGGTCACCTTCTGGCAAGCGATCTCCTCCAGCCAGGCGCCGGATATCCGAGATGCGGCGCGGACGGCCCATGTTCCGTGGTTCACCCGGCTCATCGGATTGGTGGGTATTCTCGTCTTGTTGGGAATTGCCGTCCTGTTTTCCAACCATCGGCGACAGATCGATCTGCGAGTCATCGGTTGGGGCTTTGGTCTCCAGGTGGCCTTGGCCTTTCTCATTTTGCGAACGACGCCGGGCCGCTGGTTCTTCGATCAATTAGGAGACCTCATTCGACGATTACTGGCCTTCTCCGATCGAGGAGCGGAGTTCGTCTTCGGCCCTCTGGCCACGACCAACTTCGGCGTCATCTTCGCCTTTCGCGTGCTGCCGACGATCATCTTCATCTCTTCTCTGTTCGCCGTGCTCTACTACCTGGGCGTGATGCAGCGGATCGTGCTCGTCATGGCGAAGTTCATGGCCTGGACGATGCGCGTCAGCGGAGCCGAGAGCCTGGCCTCGGCGGCCAACGTGTTCATGGGGCAGACGGAAGCGCCGCTCATCATCGCCCCCTATGTGGCGTCCATGACGCGCTCGGAGCTGCTGGCGCTGATGGTTGCCGGCATGGCGACCATCTCCGGTGGGGTGATGGCCGCCTATATCGGCATGGGCATCAATCCCGTTTATCTGCTCACCGGAAGCGTCATGGCGGCGCCCGCGGCCCTGATGATGGCCAAGATCTTGACGCCGGAGACCGAGGAGCCGCTGACCCGCGGAGTGGTGAAGATCGAGGTGGAAGTCGCCGACCGGAATATGATCGAAGCCGCGGCTCGAGGAGCGAGCGATGGCGCGCGACTGGCCATCAACGTCGGCGCCATGCTCATCGCCTTCATCGCGCTCATCGCCCTGGTGAATTCCTTATTCGGTTTTCTCCACGCTCACCTGTCCTTCTTTCCGCCCAATCTGGAGACGCTCCTCGGTTGGATCTTTTCGCCCTTGGCCTTCGTCATGGGCGTCCCTTCTGCCGATATCTTCGAAGTCGGGAATCTGTTCGGGCAAAAGCTCATCCTCAACGAGTTCGTCGCCTACGCGGAGTTGTCCAAAGTGCAGGCGTCGCTCCATCCGCGCTCGGTCATGATTGCCACCTATGCGCTCTGTGGGTTCGCCAATTTCGCCTCCATTGGCATTCAGATTGGCGGCATCGGCGGCATTGCCCCCTCCCGGCGAAGCGATCTGGCCGAGTTGGGCCTCAGAGCCGTGCTCGGCGGCTTCCTGGCGACCTGTCTGACGGCGACCATCGCCGGATTGCTCAGTTGACGGGATCTGGACTTTTTGTATAGCATCAAACGAGCGATGACCCAGGCGCTCTACGAAAAAGCGATGACGGCTGCTCAGTTCATTCGCTCCCAGTGGACCTTTCCCATCAAGGCGGCGGTCGTCCTGGGTTCCGGGTTGGGAGCTTTCGCCGAACAGTTGGATGATCGGAGGGAGATGGCCTATCGCCACATCCCTCATTTCCCCGTCTCGACGGCGGAAGGACATGCCGGGCGGCTGGTCTTGGGATGGTGCCAGCGCATACCGGTGGCCGTCATGCAAGGGCGTTTTCATTACTACGAGGGGTACACGCTGGAGGAAGTCACCTTTCCCATTCGCGTGTTCGGTCTGCTGGGCATCAAGACGCTCATCTTGACCAACGCCGCCGGGGGCATTAATCGCCAGTTCGAGCCGGGATCGTTGATGCTCATCGCCGATCACCTCAATCTCATGGGCGCCAATCCCCTGCGGGGATGGAACGACGCGCGGTTCGGTCCCCGGTTTCCGGATATGACCATGGTCTACTCGAAAGCCTATCGCGATCTGGCCAAACGGGAGGCGGCGGCGATGGGATTGAAGCTGGAGGAAGGCGTCTATGTGGCGGTGAGCGGGCCGAGTTACGAGACGCCCGCCGAGATTCGCATGCTTCGAACCCTGGGCGCGGATGCCGTGGGAATGTCCACCGTGCCCGAAGCCATCGTCGCCCGACATATGGGAATGGATGTGCTCGGCCTTTCGCTCATTGCCAACATGGCCGCCGGCGTCCTCGAGCGTCCGCTCGATCATCGGGAGGTCCTGGAGATGGGGGAGCGGATGAGCGGCGTCATCACCGCATTTCTCCGTCGTCTGGTACCGAGATTGGTCGAGCCTTCGCTCGGAGAATCGTCAGGATGACGTTCGGCGGCGGCCGTCAGCATTCGGAGGGTGACCGATGATCATCGGAATCTGTGGCGGATCGGGTTCAGGCAAAACGACGGTGGCTCGAAAGATTCTGGAGGCCGTCGGCGAGCATCGCGTCGCCTATTTGCAGCACGATTCGTATTACAAGGACTGGGGCCACCTCCCCTTCGAAGAGCGACGGAAGATCAATTTCGACCATCCCGACGCTCTGGACACGGATTTGCTCATCGAGCACATCGAACAGCTCCGCGCCGGGCGTCCCATCGAGCAGCCCGTCTATGACTTCACCCACCATGTGCGGACCAGTCAGGTGAGGCGCATCGAGCCTCGGCCGGTCATTCTGATCGAGGGGATCTTGATTTTTGAGAATGCCCGCCTCCGTCAACTGATGGATCTGAAGATCTTCGTCGATACCGCCGATGATTTGCGGTTCATTCGTCGACTGCAACGGGACATCAGCGAGCGAGGACGCACCGTGGAATCGGTAATCGAGCAGTATCTGGAGCAGGTCCGCCCCATGCATCTGGAGTTTGTGGAGCCGAGCAAGCGCTACGCCGATATCATCATCCCCGAGGGAGGGTCCAATCGCGTGGGCATCGATTTGATCATCCAGAAAGTGAAATCGGAGTTGGCCATCGGATAGCGCGACCTGGAGTGACGTGGAGATTGGCCATGACCCAAGTCACCGACGCCGATTTGATTGCTGCTGCCCAAAAAGCCCGCGAGCAGGCTTTCGCCCCCTATTCCCATTTCAAGGTGGGCGCCGCCCTGTTGACGGCTAGTGGAGAGGTGTTCACCGGGTGCAATATCGAGAGCGCCAGTTATGGATTGACGGTGTGTGCCGAGCGAGTGGCCGTTTTCAAAGCCGTCTCCCAAGGGGCGAGACAGTTCGTCAAAATAGCCATCGTGGCCGATACAGATCAGCTGACGCCACCCTGCGGGGCCTGCCGGCAGGTGCTCTGGGAATTATGCGGCGATGTGCCGGTTCTCCTGGCCAATCCTCAAGGGGCGGTCGCTTCCTACCAGATGCGGGAACTCTATCCGCACCCCTTCGATAAGAGATACGTGTAATGTGAATTCAGCGATATCCCCCCTCTTCTGCGAGCCCCCAGGGAAGGGAACGAGGGAATATCGATGGCGTTTCAGTTGGCCGCGGGGCGACACCCCGGATTACAAAGCGATGATCAAATTCGACGTCGTGTCCACGCCGAGAAGGAAGCCAGTAATGAATGCTCCACCAGCGATAGTGATAATGATAAAAGGAGGAGCACCAAAGAGAAAGGTCAACAGCGCCGCCACAACCTGAGGCACCGCCACGGTCAACGAAGACGCCATGATGATTGCACTCACCATTACCGCGCAGGCCAAAGTCCGTTTCATAGTCCTCTTCCTCCTTAGTCT
>RFHM01000111.1 GCA_003696865.1 Acidobacteriota bacterium
GAATCCAGTCCATAAGCGCGGAGGAGCTGATCGAGGTTCACCACCTCGCGATCACGATGAGATGGACGCATCCGGTGGAGCGTTCGGACGGCTTCCAGGAGTCGTTCCCCGTTGACGAATCCGAAAAATCCATCGGTATATCCCAGCCGCTGGCGCATCTCCATTACCCAGGGATTGCCGGCCAGAGAAGCCGTCGTCCCCGTCACTACGTCGATGATGTCGTGCAGGCCTTCCTGGCGATTGCTGAACATGAAGAGATCACCTCGTCGGGCGAAGTAGAGGGGATCGCCCTCGTGGTGGCCGTAGACGGTCAGAGGGATACCGTGATACCGCCCGACCGTCGACGGACCATCTTCGAACTTCTGCGAGAAGAAAAGGCGAAGACTTCTCGCGAACTGCTCATCATCGGACTCGGCCAGTATAACGACGAGTGGAAAGAGACGCCCTCCATCGGCCTCCAGGCGAATGAGCGCCGCTGCACCGCTGGCGCGAAGCAAGCCACTATAGTTGGCGCTCATCAGAAAGCTGGTGGCCAGTTCCGGATAAGCCTCGGAGAAAATCCGCCAGGCTTTCGTCTCCACCAGCCGAACTGCTTGATCCGAGAGTTCAGCCGCCTCCACGAAGGCCAGAGTCTCGGCCGGGAGATATCGTTCCATGTGCGGACCGGAAGCGCGTCCGGCCAGTTGCCAGAATAGAATGGCACCCGCCATCACCACGAGCGTAGCGCCCACAAAGATTCGATTCCTCATCGTCTCATTTCCCTTCGTTCATCTATGCCATTTGTTTACGCTGAAAAAGGATCTGCGACAGGATGAAACATCCTATGGCCACCAGTAGCGTGATCAAGACCGTCTCTCTGCTGATATCGCCAAACATGTCCAGACTGAACTCGCCCCGATGCCCTCGTGCCGGTTCGAGGATGGAGAGGATCAGGCTCTTGCCGAAAAAGTAAAACAGGGCGATGACGGCCACGACGCCCGCACCCATACTGGCCCACCATTGTTCGAAAACGACCGACAAGCTGAATACGAGCGAGAAGACCATCACTCCCACGACGCCACGCCAGAGTCCAATCCTGAGCGCCGCCCCCATCAGCGGGAATACATGTCCCCACGACGCTTCCAGCGTGACGGTATGAGAGACGAGGAGCACTCCAATATACGCGGCCAGCAACGTGGTCAGCGGCGTGAGCGCCATCAAGGCATACGCTTGCAATCCAGAGAGAGCGTACTTGGCGCTCAGCACGGACCATCGCGTGACCGGTCGTTCCAGGACGAAGAAGATACGCCGCGAGGCTATCTCGCGCGAGACGCTGCTCGCCGCATAGAAGACGATGAGAAAAAGACCGGCGGTGAGCGTGAACATGGATTGAGCGAACACGAGTCCCTCCATGACTTGATAAACGGTTTTGGCGGGCATCGTCTGAAAGGTGAACCAGTGCTCCTTATCGACGAGCAAGGCGACAGCGCTGATCCACACCAGAGGATGGAAGGTGAGGAAAAAAGCCAGGAACTTCCATCGCGTCTCGCGCCATTCTTTCCATAACAGGATCTTGGCCTTCGTCCAGTTCATGCCGTTCTCTCCCGCGTGGGATCGGATTCTCATTGGCCCTCGGCGCGCACTGATGCGACGAAGACGTCCTCGAGCGACAGAGGGATAATTTCTGGCTCACTGGCGCTCCATTGGCGGAGTTTTGTCAGGACCTCGTCACTCACGTCTTTCATAGTGAGAATTCGCTCGCCGGTGCGCTTTTCGATGCTCAGCACGCCCCGGAGTTGCCCGAAGTCGGGCTCGCGGCCGTTGAGCACGAGACGCACTTTCTTCATCGAGGCTTTCACCTCCTCGAGTGGGGCGCTGATCTTCAACCGCCCTTGGTGAAGAATTCCCACCCAATCGGCGATGCGCTCCATCTCTTCGACCAGATGCGATGAGAAGAGCACGGTTCGTCCTTCCCGTCTGATCTCCGCTACCACGCTTTCGAGGAGTTCGCGCCGGACGACGGGATCGAGCCCGGACGTTGGCTCATCCAGGATGAGTAACTCGGGGTCGAAGGCCAGGGCGACGATCAAACAGAGTCGCGCTCGATTACCCCGTGACAAATGCTTTACCTTCATCGTGGGATCCAGTTGGAGTCTATCGGTCAGCCGGCGCGCTTTCTCCCAGTCCCACCGCTCATGAAAGGCGGCAGCAAAGCGGAGCGTCTCTTCGACGGTCATCCAATCGTAAAGATAGCGGTTTTCCGAGACGTAACCGACGCGTTGCCGAATGGCGAGGAGATCGGTCGAATATGATCGGCCGAGGATCGTGATGGTCCCTTCGGTCGGCCGCAGGTGGCCCATGAGCATTTTGATCGTCGTCGTCTTCCCCGAGCCGTTCACGCCCAGCAGACCGTACACTCCGCCTCGCCGCACGCGTAAGTTCAAATCGTGGATGACGCGGCGACGGCCAAAGTCGCGGCACACATTCACCATTTCGACAGCATAATCGGTCATAGGCTCTCCTCGTGGTGCTCTCGCCCTATTGAGATGAGGAGCTTCCTCGACATAGCCTGAAGCGATCCGTCGAAGAGAAGCCATATGCTCTGTCGCACGATCCATCTGCGGATCGGTACGCCGCTCGATGAGCTGAGGTCGATCATGTGTCGGCTCCTTTGACTGGGCGAGTCGCCGTAGAACCGTAGAACACCGAACCCCTCTCCGTCAAGGAAGATGTTCCAGGGACGATATGATTCGGGGAAGGTCCCCTCCGACACACGCGTTCAGGCCGTCAGTTGGAGCGATTGAGCGTCATCTTCTGCAGGATGCGGTCGAAGCCTTCGGACCGTTCTATATGGTACGCCTCTCCATCATTTCCCTCGCCGACAATGAGGCCCGTCACGTCATCGAGTCGATCGAGCAAAGTGATGCCGCGTTCAAACCCTAACACGAAGACGGAGGTAGACAGGGCATCCGATTGAGTGGCTCGTGGCGCAACGACGGTGACGCTGTATATACCTTGGACCGGTCGTCCCGTCCGCGGATCGAAGATATGCCCATACATTTTGCCGTTGAGGCGAAAGAATTTTTCGTAACGACCCGATGTGGACACCGACTTGTCTCTCAGTCTCAGGACGGCCATCATTTTTTGGGGATGTTTCGGATCTCTGAGACCCACGCTCCAGAAAGCCTTACCGGGCGGCGCTCCCAGCGCATAAATGGTGCTCTCGCCGGCGCTGAGAAGAGCGGATGTGATGCCGTACC
>RFHM01000112.1 GCA_003696865.1 Acidobacteriota bacterium
CCGACCTCTTGAATGCCATTCAAGCGCTCTCCCAACTGAGCTATAGCCCCACCAGAGATATTAAAGGTACACAACCGGCCCTTTTTCGTCAAGATGCGCTGGTGTTGCATGGATACGCCCTCCAGCCCTGTGGGTCGTCCAGAAATGAAAGAACCGGTCACCGCTCCCTGACAGCACATTAAAACGCACGGGCTTGCTTGGATTCTTCCCGGAGTCTGAGGAAATGCTCCAATCGTTGTGGATGGATGCGCCCCTGTTGAACAGCCTGGCGCACGGCACAGCCCGGTTCGACCGTGTGCGAACAATCGCGAAACCGACACCCTCGAGCAGCCTCCGCGATTTCAACAAAATACGTTTGAACATCTTCCAGGGTCAAATCCCAAAGGCCGAATTGTCGGATACCCGGCGTATCAATGACATAACCTCCCTCTGGGAGTGGGACGAGTTGGGCGGCGGTGGTAGCATGCCTCCCGCGGCCGGTCTTGGGATTCACCTCGGCCACCTTGACCTCAATGCCCGGGCAGAGCTGCTTCAACAGCGTCGATTTGCCAACTCCCGAGTGCCCAGCAAACACGGAAATTTTATCCTTGAGATGATGGCGCAATTCATCCACCCCCTGCCCCGACCGGGCACTGGTGAGGATTACCGGATAGCCGAGATCCCGATAGATTTCAACCACCGGCTCCACTTCTCGAGGTTGGGCTAAGTCGATTTTGTTGAGGCAGATGATGGGATCGAGTCCTCCTTTCCCGGCAGCCACCAGATACCGGTCGATGAGTCCCGGTCTCAGCGGCGGCTGGCGCACCGAGGCGACGATCACGAGCTGATCGACATTGGCGGCGACCACGTCTTCATAACCGCTCCCTTCTGATGAGCTCGGTTGAACTCTTCGCGAGAGTTTTGTTCGCCGGGGAAGGACCTCAATGATGATCCCTTCCCTGTTGGCTTCATCGACGAGCTCGAAACGGACATCATCGCCAACGGTGAGAGGAGTCGAGCCCTTACTCGCTTTGATCAGACTATCCCGCGCCAAGCAATGAAAGACCTCATCTCCCGCAGCGACCCAAAAGTGCCCGCGAATGGATCGTAACACTTTCCCTGTGAGTGGTTCGATCATATGTTCTCAACCAGGGGGGATGTTCTCATCAAGCGAGCGCGATTCGGACGATACCGGAACGAAGGTGAACCAGCCCGGCTCCCTGATCAACTCGGCGTCATGACACATGTCCACAATTTTGAACCCCAGCTTCGCCAAAGGCAAGCCTTCAATAAGGGGTGATGAAGAGACAACATATCCCCTCGGGTGAGCGAGGGTGATGGGCATCTCCCAATGGTCTGAGAACCATGGAGGTCGGACACTTTCAGACGGCGTTTCGCCTTTCCCTGGTCTCTCCGCTCAACCACCATCTCATCCCGTCACGTCGACCGGTCGGGCTGCTCCGGGAGTCATCCCTGTTGGTAACGCTCCCAACGACTCTCCAGTTGAGGATCCTTGAGCGTGTCCATGACATAATCGGCAAAGGCGGCGCCAGTCGCTCCATCGGCCCGACCAGTGATGACCAGCTTCCTCTCATACTGACCGCAAATATCCAACGCCATATCGAGTTTTCGCCCGAGGTGTTCATACCCGATGTGATTCAGGAGCATGGCCGCGGCCCGAAGCATGCTGCTCGGATCGGCATATTGCGTTCGACCTTCCTGGACCATGCGAGGGGCTGAACCATGAATGGCCTCGAACATGGCATAACGCTTCCCGATATTGGCGGCGCCGGCCGTGCCCACTCCTCCCTGGAATTGAGCGGCTTCATCGGTCAAGATGTCCCCATAAAGATTAGGAAGAACCATGACGCGGAACTGAGTCCGCCGCTGGGGATCGACGAGCTTGGCCGTCATGATGTCGATATACCAATCGTCGGCCTGAATGTCCGGATACTCTTTGGCCACTTCATAGAAGACGCTCAAGAACTTTCCATCGGTCGTCTTGATCACATTGGCCTTCGTTACAGCTGTGACGCGGTCGATGCCATTCTTTTGGGCATAATCGAAGGCCAGCCGGATGATTCGCTCGCTCCCCTGCGTGGTGATGACCTTGAAATCCATGGCCAGATCATCGGTCACGTCGATCCCCTTGCTCCCGAGCATATAGGCGCCTTCTGTATTCTCGCGGAAAAAGATCCAGTCGATCCCCTCTTGGGGGACACGCACCGGTCGGACATTGGCGAACAGGTCCAACTCCCGACGCATGGCGACGTTAGCACTTTCAATGTTCGGCCAGGGATCTCCCTTCCGGGGCGTCGTCGTTGGACCTTTAAGAATGACCGGGCACTGCTTCAATTGTTCCAACACATCGTCGGGAATGGCTTTCTTCACCCGGGCGCGATTCTCAATGGTCAACCCCTCGATCACTTTGAAAGCGACCTGCCCCGATTCCAGAGCATTCGCCAGGAGAAAGGCGAGCACTCGCTGAGCCTGCTCGGCAATGTAGGGCCCGATACCATCGCCCCCCACGATGCCAATATAGAGGGGTTTGAGCTCTCGAAAATCAATCCACTCCTCATCCTGCTTCAGCCGCTCGACGCGCGCCAACTGTTCTTCCAGGATGCGCTCAAAATGGCGTTTGGCTTTCTCAATGGCTTCTCTGTTCATGCGTCCCTCCTGAAAATTCTTCACCGAAATCCCCGATGGACATTCGGTGTCCACGACGATGAAAATGACCGTTCACGTCGGCCGCATCCGCCTTCTCAGAGTGATGGCCAAAAGGGATTGAATATATACTCAAATGCCCGCTTTTGCAAACCTCGCCGGTGGATTCGTCCCCCCGAGCGTCTGCTCGTTTCCGGCCGAACGCTGCACACTGGCGAGCTGGGGAGGAGAAAGTTTTCCGCCCAGAGCCGAAGGCGAATGACCACCTCACGAAGAGGCGAGAAGAGATACTCGACCTGCCGGGATGGCGATTCGACGAGTCACTTCCCGGAAGTCAACAATGCCGCCAAATACTCGCGGTTCATCCGGGCAATGTGGGAAACGGAGATCTCTTTCGGACACTCCGCTTCGCAGGCGTAGGTATTGGTGCAATTGCCAAATCCCTCTTCATCCATCTGAGCCACCATACGCAATACTCGCTGACGCTTCTCCACCTGACCCTGGGGCAAGAGCGCCAAATGGGAGACCTTGGCGGCGACGAACAACATGGCCGAAGCATTCTTGCAGGCGGCGACGCAAGCGCCACATCCAATACAGGTAGCCGCATCGAAGGCTTCATCGGCCGCTTCTTTGGGGACCGGTATAGAATTGGCTTCCGGCGCGCTGCCCGTATTGACGGAAATATAACCACCGGCCCGGAGAATGCGATCCAACGCGCTCCGATCCACCACCAAGTCTTTGATCACCGGGAACGGTGCGGCCCTCCAGGGTTCGATCACAATCGTATCGCCATCCCGAAAATGCCGCATGTGAAGTTGACAGGTCGTCGTTCCCTTCAACGGCCCATGAGCCCGCCCGTTAATATATAGACCGCACGCCCCGCAAATTCCTTCTCGACAATCATGATCGAAAGCTACCGGGTCTTCTCCCTTCCGGATGAGATCTTCGTTGAGAACATCCAGCATCTCCAGGAAGGACATATCCGGAGAGATGTCCTTGACCTGATAGGTGACGAATCGTCCCTCCGATTGGGCATCCTTCTGCCGCCAGATCTTGAGTGTGAGATCCATAGGGTTCACTCCTACTTATAACTTCGCTGCGTCGGCGTCACGAATTCGAACGAGAGTTCTTCCTTGTGGAGCCGAGGAGGCTCGTCAGGCCCCCGATACTCCCAGGCGGCGACGTAGGCGAAATGCTCGTCATCCCGCTTGGCTTCGCCCTCTTCGGTCTGGTACTCGACTCGGAAATGGCAGCCACAGGATTCATTCCGATGCAGAGCATCAATGGCCATCAGTTCGGCGAGTTCCAGGAAATCGGCCACCCGTCCCGCCTTCTCCAACGAGGCGTTCAGTTCTTCATCGCTTCCTACCACCTTCACATTGCGCCAGAATTCCTCGCGGAGATCGCGGATCATGCCCAGCGCCTTGTTGAGCCCATCCGCGCTGCGCACGATCCCCACGTAATCCCACATCACCTTCCCCAGCTCGCGATGAATTTCATCCACCGTCCTCTGACCATTGATGGACAGGAGCCGCTTGATCCCCTCCTTCACCCCTTTTTCCGCTTCCTTGAAAGCCGGATGCTCGGCGTCGACTTTCTCGAATCCCAATTCGGCCAGGTAGTCTCCAATGGTGTAAGGGATGATGAAATACCCATCGGCCAACCCCTGCATGAGGGCGCTGGCTCCCAACCGATTCGCTCCGTGGTCGGAGAAATTGCATTCGCCGAGAGCGAACAGGCCGGGAATGGTCGTCATCAAGTTATAGTCGACCCAGAGGCCGCCCATGATGTAATGTACGGCGGGATAGATGCGCATGGGCGTTTCATAAGCATTCTCTCCCGTGATCCGCTCATACATCTCGAACAGGTTCCCATACCGCTGCTCGATGACATCGCGACCCAACCGCTTGATGGCGTCGGAGAAATCCAGATAGACGGCCATGCCCGTGGGTCCCACGCCACGCCCTTCATCGCAAACCTCCTTGATGTTCCTCGAGGCCACATCGCGAGGAACGAGGTTGCCAAACGCGGGATATTTTCGTTCCAGGAAATAATCGCGCTCCTCCTCGGGAATCTCATTGGGCGGGCGCCGATCCCCCTTCTTCTTCGGAACCCAAACGCGACCATCATTGCGCAGGCTCTCACTCATCAAGGTGAGCTTCGACTGGTAATGGCCGGACACGGGGATACACGTGGGATGAATCTGCGAGAAGCACGGATTCCCGAAGAAAGCGCCCCGTTTATAGGCCCGCCAAATGGCCGTCGCATTAGACCCCTTGGCATTCGTCGAGAGATAATAGACGTTCCCATAACCTCCCGTCGCCAGGATGACGGCATGAGCGGAGAAGGATCGAATCTCCCCAGTCAAAAGATTTCGCGTCACGATGCCACGAGCCCGTCCATCGACGACGACGAGATCCAACATTTCATGACGGGGATAGACCTCCACTTTGCCCAAATCCACCTGCCGGTTCATGGCGCTGATGGCGCCGAGCAACAATTGTTGTCCCGTTTGTCCTCGAGCGTAAAATGTCCTCGAAACCTGGGCTCCGCCAAACGATCGGTTGGCCAGCAGACCACCATACTCTCGAGCGAAGGGCACCCCTTGAGCGACCGCCTGATCGATGATATTGACGCTCAGTTCCGCTAACCGGTAGACATTGGCCTCGCGCGCCCGGTAGTCTCCCCCTTTAATGGTGTCATAAAAGAGCCGCCAGACGCTGTCGCCATCATTCTGGTAGTTCTTGGCCGCGTTAATCCCTCCTTGGGCAGCAATGCTATGCGCTCGCCGCGGGCTATCCTGGAAGCAGAAAACCTTCACGTTGTATCCCAACTCGGCCAACGATGCTGCCGCCGAGGCCCCGGCCAGGCCCGTTCCCACGACGATGATGTCGAATTTTCGCTTATTGGCCGGGCTGACCAGCTTGAGATGATTCTTGTGATTCGTCCACTTCTCTTCTATCGGTCCCTCTGGAATCTTGGCGTTGAGTGTCATGGTTCCTCTATTTGACGAATTGCTGGAAATAAAAATAGATCGGCATGCTGGCGAAACCGGCCGGCACAATGATGGCGAACAGCAACCCCAGCTTCTTGATCAACGGCGTGTATTTCTTGTGGTTCAATCCCAATGACTGGAAGGCGCTCTGGAAGCCATGATTCAAATGGAAGGCGAGCAGCACCATGGCCACTACATAAAATGCCCAGTACCAGCCGTTCCACCCTCTCTGAAAAGCATAAACGACGCTGTCATACATCGTCTCTTCCACGTGCAGGAACCGATGTCTGACGAAAAAGGTATTCAAATGAACGATGAGGAAAATGAATACGATGCTGCCCGTCACGAACATCGTGCGCGACGTCCAGTCGCTGTTGCTGGACGCATCATTGAGCGCATACCGATGCGGTCGGGCTCTGCGGTTCTCAATAGTGAGCACAATCCCCTCTACAATATGGAAGAGAAAACCGAACAGGAGCACGAACTCCATCACCCGGATCAACCAACTCGTCGACATGAACGCCGAGTACTCATTGAAGGCCGCCCCACCGTCTTGTTTGAACAAGAGCAAATTTCCCGAAAGGTGAACGATCAAAAAAAGGCAGAGGAACAACCCGGTGAGGCCCATGACGATCTTCTTTCCTACGGAAACGGTGAACAGTGCTCTGATTGTGTTCATTTTTGAACGGGTATTATATTTTCTGGGCGCAAAATGTCAAGGGAAGCCCGAGAGATGGTGACACCCTGAAGTCGGGTTGTAATTCATTGCGAATGAAGAGGTTGAGTAGAGGAGCCGCGTCTCTTTTCCAAGGCACCACGC
>RFHM01000113.1 GCA_003696865.1 Acidobacteriota bacterium
ACGGTGTATGATGCCCGGGATCTGGCTCGGGCCCTGGAAGACCGGTATTGAAGGGAGTGGGCGTCTCCCTCGTGATGTGGCCACTGACGCTGGCCCGAGCTTTGGGGAGTCGATATTGGGGCAGAGGGAATGGCTCGGGTGAGGATCGCTACATAACAGCGAGGAAGGAGCGGGAGAACACAATGAGATGCACGTCAACTTTGTGGTGAGGATCGCTACATAACAGCGAGGAAGGAGCGGGGGCGATCCTTCACCAATCCCGGTCACGTAGCCGCAGCACGACGGGGGTGAACGTCTTGTGTCAGCGATGAGGGAGCGGTGGCCAACCACCAACCCGGCCACATCGTCGCGGCACGATAGCGTCAGGAGTGGAAGTTTGACGAATCGAAAATCCGGGAGCCCGGTCTCCGGGATAAGATGTTCCTCTCGACCCGTGTTTCCCTCTCGCTCCATCTGGCGAACCAAAAAGTCGGGGAGCCCCTTCGTACTCGTCGCCGCCGGGCACCGTTGATTCCGTTCGCCTTCCGCTGTTGCATGAAAGACCACGCCTCGGAGAGTTCGCGCGCGAGGTCGATGAGCGTCCATCAGGGGACACCGCGTTAACCCTCTGTTTTTGAGCGCATTATGACCTCATTCCGAGATTGACCGGCGAGTCGCTGAGCCTTTTGCTCTGCAATGTGAAATAATCTTTGCAAAAAACTTGACATTATCTCACTCATATTTTATTATAAAACTGCAATCACAGATTGCTCTCCTCGGCGCCGGATCGGAGGGCGATCGGGCCGACGGAGAAGAGATTTCGAGCACAGGAGGGAAGGCTTATGACCATAACCAGATTCGATCCATTCCGCGATTTGATGAGTCTTCAGCAGCGCATCAATCGGTTG
This sequence comes from Acidobacteriota bacterium, assembly GCA_003696865.1. Classification (GTDB taxonomy): domain Bacteria; phylum Acidobacteriota; class Blastocatellia; order HR10; family J050; genus J050. The sequence continues at coordinate 888 of RFHM01000113.1, forward strand.
TTCGAGGAGGTTTTTCCCCGCGGCGAGCGCGCCGAGGTGGTGCAAGCGGCTTGGGCGCCGGCGGTCGATATATATGAGGAACCGGATGCCATCCTCATCGAGGCCGATCTGCCCGGGCTGAGCAAGGATGATGTGACGGTGAATCTGGAGAACAACGTGCTCACCATTCAGGGGGAGCGAAAGCTGGAGCGCGAGGACAAGCGAGAGAACTACCGGCGCATCGAGCGGGCCTATGGCGTCTTCGCCCGCAGTTTCACCTTGCCATCGAATGTGGATGCGGCGAAGATCGATGCCGAGTTCAAGAATGGCGTTCTGAGAATCCGGTTGCCCAAGAAGGAGGAGGCCAAGCCTCGACAGATCGAGGTGAAGTGACGCCCGGTGGCCGGAGCGCCGCGATTGGTGCAGGGGCACGGGCCGGAGCGGATGTTCTCCATGGCGGGGTACTGGCGGGGTGGTCGCGCCGCGCGCGTTCCGCAGAGCCGCCTCGCTCTTTCAGGGCTCATGGGAAGGGGAGGGAGGCTTCCCGGAGCGCGCGTCTGTGGCTCCTTCATCGCGTCCCTCAGGGCGCCCGTGGCCGCTTGGCGCGCCGTCCCCTCCGATGGGCTCTTGACGCCCGGCTCCGGCCTCCGTACCATGGTGGAGGTCATCTGCGGATTCCGAACTGATGGTGGGCCGTGGAAGAGTTCAGCCCCGATGGAGAGGAGACAGATGAGCATACTGGATATCTTCTGGATATATTTCATCCTGGCGTCGCTCCAGCCGATCCTGGCTCAGAAATGGTTGGAGTCCAGTCGCCTTCGCCTGTTGCGGAAGATCGAGACTCGGCGGGGCAGCCGGGTCATCGCTCTGGTTCACCGGCAAGAGACGATGAGTCTGTTGGGATTTCCCATCTTCCGATACATCAACATCGAGGATTCCGAACAGGTGTTGCGCGCCATCAAGCTCACCGACCCGTCCGTTCCCATCGATCTCATCGTCCATACGCCGGGGGGACTGGTGTTGGCGGCGCGACAGATCGCCCATGCGCTGAAGAATCATCCGGCCAAGGTGACCGTCTTCGTCCCTCACTATGCCATGTCCGGCGGAACGCTCATCGCGCTGGCCGCCGATGAGATCGTCATGGACCCCAATGCCGTGCTCGGACCCGTCGATCCGCAGTTGGGCGAATATCCGGCGGCATCCATTTTGCGGGCGGTGCAGCAGAAGGACAAGAACGAGTTGGATGATCGCACGCTCATTCTGGCCGACATCTCGGAGAAGGCCATCGCGCAATTGAAAGCCTGTGTGCGCGAGATTCTCAAAGGCAAGATGAGCGACGAGCGGGCTGAGGAACTGGCCGCGCTTCTGTCTACGGGCAAGTGGACGCACGATTATCCGCTCACCTACGAGGAAGTCAAGGCGTTGGGATTGCCCGTGTCCACGGAGATGCCCGATGAGGTTTACGCGTTCATGGAGTTGTTCCCTCAGCCCAAGCAGCGCGTGCCGACGGTTCAATACGTTCCCGTCCCGGTGCGGCAGCGCGGGGATCGATCTCAATGAGTGGAGGGGTTCCATGTTCCGGGAGATCGTCTTTTACGACAATTACACCAACGAGATCATCTCGCCGTGGTGGCTCTACCTGTTGATCGGATTGAACCTGGTGATGCTGGGCGTGCTCATCGTTCTGTTTCCCCCGCTCATCGCCTATCTCATCGCCGGGTTCTTGATCTTCGATGGGATTGTGTTCCTGCTCATCGCCTATCGGTTGCGGCAGTTCAAGCGGCGCTATGAGCAATGGCGGCGGACGTTCTGGGATCCGCTGGGCTCCTAGCCCGGTCGGCCGCCCGGCGAGGAGCAGAAGGAGGGTGTGATGGATCGATTGAAGAAGCGTCAATGGCTCTTCTCGTTGGTTTACCTGGTGATGGCCGCGGGAATATTTTATCTGGCCCATCAGGCGTTGTCCGGACCGCGTCCCGAGGAGGTTTCTTACAGCGAATTCCTCCAGGAGGTGCGCGCCGGTCATCTGGAGGAGGTGAGCATCGCCGAGCAGAAGCTCATTGGCCGGCGCAAGGCGAACGTGGTCGAAGGCAAGCCTCGGCTCATCGTGGCCACGCGGCTGCCGGGCATCGATGAGACGGAGCTGGTCAAGGAGTTGGAGGCGCGAGGGGTGACCTTCTCCGGGCGCATCGAGGTTCGATCCTGGTGGACCGAGGTGTTGATGGCCTGGATCTTGCCCCTCCTCATCATCGCCATGATCTGGGGATATGGGATGTGGCGCATCGGTCAGGGAGGGGCCGGTCCTCTCACGTTCGGCAAGAATCGCGCCAAGATTTACGATCAATCCCATCAGATCGACGTCACCTTCGACGATGTGGCCGGCGTCGATGAGGCGAAGAACGAATTGATGGAGATCGTCGATTTCTTGAAACACCCGCAGAAGTATCGGCGGCTCGGCGGCCGGATCCCCAAAGGGGTGCTCCTGGTCGGTCCCCCGGGCACGGGCAAGACGCTATTGGCGCGCGCCGTGGCCGGCGAAGCGGGCGTTCCCTTCTTCGCCATCTCGGGTTCCGAATTCGTCGAAATGTTCGTCGGCGTCGGGGCGGCCCGGGTGCGCGATCTGTTCGAGCAGGCCAAGCAACGCGCCCCCTGCATCATCTTCATCGACGAGCTGGATGCCATCGGCAAATCGCGGTCGGCGGGGCGAGGATTGATCATGAGTCACGACGAGCGCGAGCAGACGCTCAATCAGTTGCTCGTGGAGATGGATGGATTCGACAGCTCCAAGGGCATCATCATCATGGCCGCCACCAACACGCCCGAGGTGCTCGATCCGGCGCTGCGACGGGCGGGGCGCTTCGATCGCCAGATCGTCATCGATCGCCCCGATCTGGAGGGACGAGAAGCCATCCTCCGGGTGCACGCGCGTCACGTCAATATGGCTCCCGATGTGGACTTGAAGACGATCGCCGCCCGGACGCCGGGGATGGTGGGGGCCGATCTGGCCAACATCGTCAACGAAGCGGCGCTGCTGGCGGCCCGTCGCGGGGCCGAGCGGGTCGAAATGCGCGATCTGGAGGAAGCCATCGACCGCGTGATGCTGGGGCTGGAGAAGAAGAGCCGGGTGATGAGCGAGCAGGAGAAAGAACGCGTGGCCACGCACGAGGCCGGGCACGCGCTGGTCGCTCTGTCGGTCGAACACGCCGATCCGGTGCACCGGGTGTCCATCATCCCCCGGTCGGTCGGGGCGTTGGGACATACACTGCAACTGCCCACCGAGGAGAAGTATCTGCTCACCCGACCGGAGCTGGAAGATCGCATCGCCGTCATGCTCGGCGGTCGAGCCGCCGAGGAGATCGTCTACGAGGGCGTCGTCTCCACGGGAGCCGCCGACGATCTGGAGCGGGCCTCCGAACTCGGGCGACGGATGGTCACGCGCTTCGGCATGAGCGAGCGACTCGGTCAGGTGACCTATGGGCGCCCCCTGGAAGGGCGGTTCCTCTCCTCGCCCTGGGCCGTCGAGGAGCGAAACTACAGCGAGCGCACCGCTCAACTGATCGATGAGGAGGTGCGACGTCTCATCGATGAGATCTACGAGCGCGTCAAGACCATTTTGATGCGTCGCCGGGAGGAGTTAGAACGCATCACCCGCGAGCTGGTGCGCCGGGAGACGCTCGATCGCCGTCAACTGGAGGCCCTGTTGGCCGAGGCGCCCGTGGCCGGTTGACGGAAGCCCGGCGGACGCCCGACGAGCAACGAGGTTCACGGCGCGGAGGCACCTATGCGACACGACATCACATTCAAGAACTTCGAGACGCATGACCGGCTCAACACGCTCATCGAGCGGTTGATCGCCGGGCTGGAACGTCAAACGTCGTCCTTTCGCCAGGAGGCCGTCTTCCTCCACGGCATCGTGGAGAAGAATCCAACCCGCGAACTCTATCGCATCTCGCTGGTGCTGAACCTTCCCGGGCGCACGTTGGTGGCCCAGGATGAGCGCCACGATGCCGAGGCCGTCATTCGCGAGGCGTTCATCGAGCTGGAACGGCAGCTCAAAAAATACAAGGAACTGCTGCGCAACGAGCATCTGTGGAAACGGCCGGCGCGCCGGGAAGCCGTCCGGCAAGAGCGTAAGCTCGGGGTCGCGCCGGCCACCGAGCGCCAGCGGCTCGTCTTCCTCGATATCATCGAACCTCACCTGGAGAAGCTCTATAACTTCGTGCGGCGCGAAATCGCCGCCTACCTGGCCACCGGCGACCTCGCCCCCGGGGACCTCAGCGCCGAGGACGTCGTCGATGCCGTGGTGCTCACCGCCTTCCGGTCGTGGGACGATCGTCCCGCTCGCTTGGAGATCGACCGTTGGCTGCTCCGCTTGGCCATCGATCATTTGGCGGCGGAAGTGAAGCGCATCAATGAGGAGCGCGCAGTGACCGTGCACGTGGAGGAGGACGTGCCCGAGACGCCTCCGGAAGAAGAGGTGGTCACACTGGGCGATGAGATCTTCGACTTCTATCAACCGGACGAAGATTTGCGGCTGGAAGACATCGTTCCCGATCCTTACGTCCCCACGCCCGATCAAGTCCTGGAGAGCCGCGACCTGCAGCGATACATCAATCAGACGCTCGCCCAGTTACCGCGCGCCTGGCGCATGAGTTTCGTGCTCTACCACCTGGAGGGGTTGTCCATCCCGGAGATCGCCGAGGTCACCGGGCAGAGAGTCGTGGAGGTGCGCCGCAATCTGCGGTACGCGCGCGAATTCTTGCGTGAGAAACTCATGGAATCGGGCCTCAAAATCGCGGCATGAGGGGGGAGATGATGAAAGAAGAGATGACCTGTGAACGCGTCATGGACCTGCTTCTGGAGCGAGCCGGAGAGATCCTCGATGCCGAGAGCGACGCCGTGGTGAGGGAGCATCTGGAGGCTTGTGCCGCCTGTGCCCACTGGGCGCAGGCGCTCAAAGCGGCCATTCGGATGTTTGGCACCGCCGCCCGGGTGGAGGTGCCGCCATCGCTGCGCCGCCGGGTGAGAGAACGGGTGATGGCCGACGCCGAAGAGCGGGAATCCCATCGGGCGGATCGGGCCTCACCAATCCCGGAGGAGGAATCCTGAATTCTGGAGGATGCCATGATCACCAAAGCCGACCTGGAGGCACTGATCCAACGGCAGGCACAGCCCGGAAGCCCCGTCCTCAGCGTCTATCTGGACGTCGACCAGTCGCATGCGGCCAACCTCAATCGGGGGTTCGAGGCGGCGCTGGCTCACATGCTGCGATCCATAGAGGAGCAGCTTTCCGATGCCTCGGAACGCGAGGCCTTCCGCGCCGATGCCGAGCGGGTGCGGCGCTTCGTGGCCGACTATCAACCGAGGGCCAAGAGCCTGGTCATCTTCTGCGACGACTCGGCGGACTTCTTCTGGCAACGAGAGCTCGACGCTCCGGTTCGAAACGATGCCTACTGGAGCGAGACGCCCTATGTGCGTCCCCTGTTGGAGGTGCTGGATGAATACGAGCGATACGGGGTCATCCTGGTCGACAAGATGCAGGCTCGACTGTTCACCGTGTTCATGGGAGAGATCGAGGAGCATCGAGAAGCGTTCACTTCCGATCGCGTGAGACACACCAAGACGACGGGGATGGATCACATCTGGTCGCAGAAGCACTTCCAGCGCAAAGCGGATATGCACGTGCGCTGGCATCTCCGGACGGTGGCCGAGATGATGTCCCATCTGGCCGAACGCTATGCTTTCGATCGATTGGTGCTCGCCGGGCCGGTGGAGGCCACCAGCGAGCTTCATCGGTTGCTCCCCAAGCGGTTACGGTCGCGGGTCATCGGCGCGATCAGTTTGCCCGTGGACGCCGGCGAGAAGGACGTCTTGCGGGCGACGCTCCAGCTCGGGCAAGAGGTCGAGCGGGCCGAAGAGCTGAAGCTCGTCGAGGAGCTCATCGCGGCGGCGGCCAAGGGCGAGCGCGCCGTCATCGGCCTGGAGGCGACGGTCGCCGCCGTCCAGGAGGGGCGAGTGTGGAAGCTCATCTATGCCGAGGGATTCACCGCCCGCGGTGGTGAGTGTACTCAGTGCTCGAGCCTGATCCCCGAAGAGCGCCGCACCTGCCCCTATTGCGGTGGGGCGGTCCGGCCGCTCGATCATTTCGTCGAGCGGGTCGTCGAGCGGGTCGTGGAGATGGAGGGGAGGATCGAGCAGGTGCGCGGTCGGGCCGCCGAACGGCTCTCCGAGGTCGGGCATATCGGCGCCTTGTTGAGATTTTGACCTCGGAGTTCGAAGCTCTCCACCCGGCGTCGGGGGTGGAGCCGGTCCATGGGGGCCGTCCTCGCCGGCGCGCCGGGAGGCCATGGGTTCGAAGACATGAGGAATACGCAGAGCGTGGAGGACACACATGGATAGAGTGGTCATCGATCAATTACCGGTGGAGATGCTGCGTAACCGGCGCGTACTGGTGCGCATCGACGTGGAGACGGAACGAGGGTCTGAAGAGGAGGCGCCGTGGATCGGGGAGCGCGCATCCCGAAGCGAATCGGAGGCTGCCTCCGAGGATCGATCTCCGGCCGTCGATCGGTCCTCGCCGGCCACCCTCGACGAGAACAAACTGCGCGCCTCGTTGCCCACGTTGGAGTATGTGCTTCGTCACGGTGCTCGGGTGATCGTGGGCACGCATCTGGGACGGCCATCCGACCGCGGCACCGAGCCGGCCCGTCTGGATGAGGTCGGCGCGCGCCTGACCCGTCTGCTGGGAGTGCCGGTGCGCGTGCTCCAAGACGCGGTGGGACCGGAGGTGATCCACGCGGTGATGGAGTGGCCCGAGGGTCATGTGGTGATGTTGGGGAACCTCTCCCGGTATCGGGGCGAAGAGAAGAACGATCCGGAATTCGCCCGCCAACTGGGCGAGGTGGCCGAGATCTACTGTAACGATGCCTTCGCTCTGGCTCATCGCGGACTGGCTTCCACGGTGGGGATCACCCAGCACGTGGAGGTGGCCGCGGCGGGCTTGACCCTGGCTCGCGAGGTGCGGATGCTGGAGGCCGTCATCGAGCATCCCTCGCCGCCCTTTCTGGGCCTCATCGCCGGCGCGCGCCTGGAGGCGAAATTGCCCATTCTGGAGCATCTGCTCCCCAAACTGGATCGCCTGTTCATCGGCGGCGCGTTGGCGTTCACCTTCCTCAAAGCCAAGGGATACGAAGTGGGGGCGGCGCCGGTGGACGAGGCGTTCCTGCCGTTGGTCCACGAGCTTCTCGATCGCGCCCGGGGTCGGGTGGAAGTCATCCTTCCGGAGGATTTCGTGGTCGTCGACGCGCGCGCTTGGGAGGCCTTCCGGGAGAGCGGTGGTCGGGAGCCCATCCCCGAGGGGCGCGTGGTGCTCGACAAAGAGATCGGTTCATCTGATCTGCCGGTGGATATCGGGCCGATGACGCTCAATCGCATCGGGGAGCTGTTCGATGGAGCGCGCACCATCTTGTGGAACGGTCCGTTGGGACTCTGGGAGAT